>NZ_JSYF01000187.1:0-2625 GCF_054824225.1 Pontibacter sp. HJ8 | reverse complement strand
TATAAAATCGATCTTTATTTCTTTTGCACCCTTCCGTCCAGCGTACCTACTTTCGGCAGGATCTGAATCACAAAACGCCGGTCACGGATGTCTCCTGTACGTCCGGCTCCCTCAAAACCACTTCCGGCAGCAATCAACTCGATCCTGTCTTTAGGGAATTTTATACCTGAATTCTGCCAGAATTTCATCAGCGCCAGGGCTCTTCTGTAACTCAACTCAAGCGCATACTCCCGCTCTGTGATGTTACGCGAATCCCCTTTGGGGTAGCTGGCTGCACGGCCGTCTATTACGATCAGATATTTGACTTCATCATCATCGATCGAGTTGATCACCTGGCTCAGGTTTTCGCCGGCCCTGCGGAGGGGTGCCAGGGCCCGCTGCGGTATCTCTGCCCGGCTCTGCTCAAAGAGCACATCCACCAGCAGTTCATGCCGCTTGTGCTTTTCGTTGTACTGGAAATACCGCTCATCGAGGCGGGATAAGGCAGATTTGATCTCGTCCAGCTTTTTCTTCTCTTCTAGCTCCACCTCCAGCTTGGCCAGGGTCGTTTGGTTTTCCCTTGCCTTGTCCTGGAACATTTTAAAGCTCAATACAAACAGCACCAGCATCACCAGGAAGAGCACCGTCATCAGGTCGACATAACTGGGCCAGAAAAAGTCCCTGTTTTCCTTGCTCATCGTACTTACCTCCTGTTGTTTTGCCCGCTGCCGAATAGCTTGCCCAATGCCGCTTTCAAAGGTCCGGGCTCAGCAGCTTTCACCATGTTCACATTCAGCTCATGCAGTTGCCTGAGGAGTTGTTGCTGTACCTGGGCATCGGTATCCAGCTTCTGCAGCAGGCGCTCATTCGTTTGCCGGATTTCTCCGGTTAGCTGTTGCTGACTGGCATTCAGCCGCTCCTGCTGCTGGTTCAGGCTTTCAAATGGTCGCATGTATTCTACAATGCGCTCATATACATTGTCTTCGTTGAGTCTTCTGAAATGATCCTGCCACTTTTCGTAGGCATTCTGCGCGTCCCGCTCCTGGTGCTGCAGGCGCGCCTCCATTAGGTCGGTGAGTTTGAGTGCCGCTTTATCAAAGTATTGCTCCACCCGGGCTGCAATGGTATTCAGGTCCTCCTCATGGCGCCCGAAGAAATTCACCTGCCGCTGTATCGATTCGTCGTGTTTCTGCAGGTAGCCTGGTACCTTATCAAAACCTTCCTGCAAACCGGTCAGGCGGCTGAGCACCTGCCCGATCGT
This sequence comes from Pontibacter sp. HJ8, assembly GCF_054824225.1. NCBI lineage: Bacteria > Pseudomonadati > Bacteroidota > Cytophagia > Cytophagales > Hymenobacteraceae > Pontibacter > Pontibacter sp. HJ8. The sequence goes on along the minus strand of NZ_JSYF01000187.1, from coordinate 1,385 downwards.
ATGCGTGAGCTCTCCCCCCTTCTGCACCGACTCATTCAAGGCCACCTGGTACTGCAGGAAATTCTCGAACAGGCGCTCGCTTTCTTTCAGCTTGTCAAACACCTGCAGGTTGGCATTGGCCATCTGCGTAAAACCGATCTCGTCGAGCTTTTGAATAAAGTCTTTCTGAATGCGGATGTTCTCGGAAAGCGAATCCACGATGGGTCGGAAACCCAGTATCTTATCAAGAAAATCTTTGTTAAAGGAATCCAGCACCGACTTCAGGTTGCCCAGGCTGGCGGCCATATCCGAGTTGAGCTTGGGCAGCAGGTGCGTCTGCAGGAAGGTATAGTAGTCGTTCTGGTGGCGGTCGCGAATACTCCGCGCATTCTTCAAATGGTGATTGCCGAGCAGTGTAAGCAGCAAACCCAGGAAGCTGCCGGCCATCGCGATCAGTACACCAAACAGGAAATTGGGAATGTTTTCATCCGTGATGAAAGAGGAACCTACCGCTACCCCTTCTTCAGATACATCAGCCGTCACAAGTCCGGTAAAAACAAGGCTGGATAGACCAATGATCACCCCGGAGAAAGTACCCAGCAGACCGATGTACAAAGGGGTCGCCACGGTAGACTGCACCTCGTTGTCCATTGCATCCGAGTAGCGCTCGGCTACATCTTTTAAGATGTCAAAGTCAGCGGCAGCCCCCTTGTTGCGGCGCAGGTACTGGTTGGTGCTTTTGATGATCTTGCTGAACGTCTCGGAGGGGTGCTGCACCTCGATGAGATCGGTCGTGCCTGTCCCTTTGCCACCTGTGGCAGCGGTCGTCACCAGCGCATCCGGGTCACCGGAAACCAGGTGAATGTTGCCGCTGCTCAGCAACTTTTCAAACTTGTCGGCAGCCAAGGTATAGGTGGGAACCGGTCCGCCCTTTGCTTCGATCTGCAGCACGTCGTTGTCTACTGCCACGATCCGTTTCACAACCGGGTTAGAAGGTGTATACTCCCGGAAAGGCTTACCGGCCAGCAGGGCAGCCCGCTGCTGCTCCAAGTCTTTTGCGGGCCCGGCCGCCGCTACAGGCTGATCCAGCACATGCTCGCGCAGTGAAAGCTGGCCTTCGGAAGGAAACAACTGCTCTATACCTCTGATCCTGCTCCGGGTGCCTTGGTACACGTACAGCTGATAACCCAGGATTGCCAGAATAAGAACAGTCTCAAAAATAAATAATCCTTCCATGTGTATTATAAAGTACTATACTTCGGATTCCCTCCAATAATGTATGAGTTAACCTCGTGTGTTGGTTTCGGAACATTCCCGGCCCTTGACAGAACCCGGGCTTACACTTTTTAAGCGACCTTGCTAAAGCAAGCGTCCGCTTGTGTCTCGTATAAGCCACAAGCGGACGC
>NZ_JSYF01000186.1:0-9517 GCF_054824225.1 Pontibacter sp. HJ8 | reverse complement strand
AAATTACTTTTTAGCAGGAGGAGCTACTTTCGGAGAAAGGATCAGAAACATTCTCTTTCCTTCCAGCTTTGGGAGCTGTTCTACTTTGGCCACATCCTCCAGTGCCTGTGCAAATTTGAGAAGCAGGATCTCGCCTCTTTCTTTGAACACAATGGTTCTACCCACGAAGTGCACATAAGATTTGATCTTAAATCCGCTTTCCAGGAAAGCCTTTGCGTGCTTGAGCTTAAACTCAAAATCGTGATCATCTGTGTTGGGACCGAAACGGATCTCCTTGATGACTACCTTCTGGGCTTTCGCCTTCATCTCACGCGTTTTCTTCTTCTGCTCGTACTTGAATTTCGAGTAGTCGATGATGCGGCAAACAGGCGGATTGGCTGTCGGCGAAATCTCAACCAGGTCAAGATTCTGCTCGTTAGCTATTTTCTGGGCGTCTCTTGTCGAGAACACACCCTGCTCTACATTGTCACCAACTAGCCTTACTTCTCTGGCAGTTATTTTATCATTGACTTTGTATGGCTCTTCCACTTTTCCTCGTGGGATGTAGCGCCTGTTTTGAGTAGCTATAGTTTTACCTCCTTAAATTAGTTTCTATAAATTAGGCTGCGAATATCGCAATTATTCTATCAAGAAAAAAATATCTTTCCTTAATTGTTGGTCATCTCAGCAATTTTGCCCTTAAACATGCTGATGAATTCATCGACGGATACAGTGCCCAGATCGCCTTCTCCGTGCCTGCGCACCGAGACCGCGTTCTCATCCTGCTCCTTCTCGCCTACGATCAGCATATACGGAACTTTGCCCACTTCTGCATCACGAATTTTGCGGCCGATCTTCTCGTCGCGGTTGTCTACAAAGCCGCGGATGTCTTCCTGCTGCAACCGGTCGTATACCTGCTGTGCAAAATCCTGGTATTTCTCCGAGATCGGGAGGATGGCAAACTGCTCCGGGCTCAGCCACAACGGGAAGTTACCGGCACAGTGTTCGATCAGTACAGCCACGAAACGTTCCAAAGAACCAAAAGGTGCCCGGTGGATCATCACAGGCCGATGCTTGGCATTATCAGCGCCGATATACTCCAATTGGAACCTTTCTGGTAAGTTATAATCTACCTGAATAGTTCCAAGCTGCCACTTTCTTCCCAGCGCATCCCGCACCATAAAGTCGAGCTTTGGACCATAAAACGCAGCCTCGCCCAGTTCTGTTACAGTACGGAGCCCTTTCTCTGCTGCAGCTTCGATGATGGCATTCTCCGCTTTCTCCCAGGCCTCGTCTCCCCCAATATACTTCTGCTTGTTCTCCGGGTCACGGAGCGAAATCTGAGCTGTATAGTCTTCAAAGCCAAGGGCGCTGAATACGTACAACACCAGGTCAATTACTTTTTTGAACTCCTCCTTCACCTGGTCCGGGCGACAGAAGATGTGGGCGTCATCCTGCGTAAAGCCACGTACGCGGGTCAGGCCATGCAGCTCGCCGCTTTGCTCGTAACGGTATACCGTACCAAACTCTGCCAGGCGCACCGGAAGCTCCTTATAAGAGCGCGGACGCGTTTTGTAGATCTCACAGTGGTGCGGGCAGTTCATCGGCTTCAGGAAGAACTCTTCGCCTTCGTTCGGAGTTCTGATGGGCTGAAACGAATCGGCTCCATACTTATCGTAGTGTCCGGAAGTAACATAAAGTTCCTTGCTGCCGATGTGTGGGGTAACAACCGGCTGATAGCCTGCCTTCACCTGTGCCTTGCGCATGAACTGCTCCAGGCGCTCACGCAGCATCGTACCTTTGGGTAGCCACAGCGGCAAGCCCATACCCACTTTTTCGGAAAAGGCGAACAATTCCAGCTCCTTGCCCAGTTTGCGGTGGTCGCGCTTCTTGGCTTCTTCCAGGCGCTCAAGGTACTCCGTCAGCTCCTTCTGCTTGGGGAAGGTAACGCCGTAGATACGGGTCAGCTGCTTGCTCTTCTCATCGCCACGCCAATAAGCGCCGGCCACGTTCATGAGCTTGGCCGCTTTGATAAAGCCTGTATTGGGGATGTGTGGTCCCCGGCAAAGGTCCACGAAATTTCCCTGGGTATAGAAGGTGATCGTTCCGTCTTCCAGGTCTTTGAGCAGGTCCAGCTTATACTGGTCTCCTTTTTGGGTAAAGTATTCGATCGCATCGGCCTTGGAAACTTCCTCGCGCTTATACTCATTCTTGGCACGGGCCAGCTCCAGCATCTTCTGCTCCACTTTGGCAAAATCATCCTGCGAGAACTGGTTTCCTTCTCCCAAATCGACGTCGTAGTAGAAGCCGTTTTCGACAGGAGGACCTATACCAAACTTAATGCCCGGGTATAACTCTTCCAGGGCTTCTGCCAGCAAGTGGGCGGATGAATGCCAGAAGGTATTCTTGCCCAGGTCATCGTTCCAGGTTAACAGTTGTATGGCAGCGTCGCTCCCGATCGGGCGTGAAAGATCCCAAATCGTGTCGTTCACCTTAACAGCTAACACGTTGCGGGCCAAGCCTTCGCTTATGCTGGCGGCAATCTCAAGGCCTGTTACACCTTCCGGATACTGGCGCACAGAGCCATCTGGCAGTGTGATGTTGATCATGTTTTTTTCTTAGGTATGTTTAATAAGCCTGCTGCCGCACAGCCATACTGTCGAGCACAGGCCTTGGTCTCTCTAATCTGTATTTCAGACGCGCTATACTTTGCAACGCGTAGGTATGTCGTGGTTCCAGCGCTACGATACGCTGATAATGCTGCAGTGCCGGCAGGTTTTCGCCCAGCCGCTCGTAGCTGGCAGCTTTCACGGTCAGGTACTTCAGGGTGTTCCCATACGTCTTCTTGGCGCGGTCCAGATGCTGCAAGGAGGCATCGTACTCCCCTTTGGCGTACTGTAACAAGCCCAGCTGGTAATGTGCTCCCTGTAGTGTATCGGCTAGGGCCACAGCCTGACTAAAGCTATACAGCGCACTATCTTTCTTTTGCCCTTCCAAAAAAAGCAGTCCTTTGTAGTACCAGTGCAGCGGGTCCTGCGGTGCCAGCTGCTCTACCTTATCCAGGTGTACTTTTGCCGCTGCCACATCCTGCTTATCGAGGTATAAGCCTGCCAGTTCACGGTGTGGCTGCATAAATTCCGGATTCTGTTCCAGCGCGAGCCTGTAACTGCGTATAGCCTTCGTGGTGTCACCCGTCTCTGCCAGGATACGCCCTCTGTAATAAAAGGCGTATTCGTCGGACGGAGAAATCTCCAGTGCTTTCCGGATGTACTGGTTGGCCACTACATATTGACGGCGTTGCAGGTATAGCTCGGCCAGCAATACATACAGCGACGAACTCTGATAGGAGTTGCGCTCTGCCTGCAAAGCCAGGGGGAGCGCTTCGGCTGAATTGCCCATCAGGTATAGCACCTGCGCCTTTACAAAAAAATTGGCCGGATCACCACTCGACAGCTTTATCGCTTCATTCACATCTTCCAGCGCCTGTTTCAGATCCCCCTTTCGGAGCAATACCATGGCCCGCCGGGTATACAGGCTACCTTCCCGCCTCGACTGGGAGATGGCTTCGCTCAGGTTGATTAACTGCTTAGCCGGATCATCGGCCACGACCTCCAGGTTCACCATCCGTTCCCTGCTGCCCTCCTCCAAGTTGCAGCCTGCCAGGCAGAGCGAAGCCACTATCACACACCAACGGCCTACGTAGGACATCATGAACAACTTATCAGATTCATTCTAGTGCGCTAAATTATAGATATTTTGGCTAAATACCGATAAATTCCCTGCTATACTTCTACGAATAAGCGAGGGGGCCCGCTTCCTTCTGGTAGCAGGCCCCCTCGCTTAAGCTTCAGATCAACTTATTTCAGTTGCTCCTGCAGCATGATCTTACAGCGCCTGCTAAGTTCCAGTTCCTCTTTCGTATGAAGCTGAAGGTCCCGGGTCAAAACACGCTGCAACGTCGAAGCGCAGGCTTCTTTATTTTTCATTTCCTGGTAAATACAGGCCAGGTCATAATAATAGTTCAGTTGATTCGGGTTGTAACTAATGGCCATCTCCAATGCATGGATGGCATCCTGGTTCGTAGCTTTTTCTTTTATTCCGCCAAAAATCATTTTAGAGGCTGCCACTTCGGCAAAGTTCAGATTGGCCATTTTGAAATACCAGCGTCCCAGCAGGTGCCAGGAATCTGCATTCTTCGGATCGGCACGCAGCGCTGCATCCAGGTATGATTTGATTTGGTTGGTAACAGCCAGACGTTGTTTAGGGCCCGATACCATGGCCAGCGAAGCCAGCGAAAACGCCATCACATAATTAGAATTGGCATCAACTGAATCCAGTGCGTAGGCACGCAGGGCATAGTCTTTTGCTTTGCTGAAGTGATTGATCTTACGGCTGTCATCCTCGAAGCGGTGGCCCATGCGGGTGTGCAACAGGCTGGCACTACAGAGCGCTTCGTAATTGTCGGGGGAGGTGGTAAGTACCTGTTCGTAAACGGCCAAAGCTTCTGTCTCTTTATACTGGAGCTGCAACTCGTGCGCACGCTTCAATAAAACATCATGTTCTGAGCCTCCTGCTGCCTCACAGGGAGAGAGCAGGAAGCCGAACAGAATGAAGAGTAGTATCGCTTTGAAAAGTCTTTTCATAAAATGTTTTTCGCAACCTAATATATTGCTTTAAAAAGACTTCTGCAAAAAAAGGACTTATTTTAGAACAGATCCAGTTGTTTCTTTTCCTTCAACGCTTTTTTTGCACTAGAATCTTCCGTAACTACTTGTACGTCATCTTCCGAAACAGGTTGGTTGCCGCTCGCACGCGCAGCTTCTTCCGCTAATTCACGGAGTTCAGCCGGCAGCGTTACAGCTTCGCGTTTAGTTGTAACTTTCTTAGATTTAGGCTTTTCTTCCTGCTCCACTGCCGCCTGTTTTGGCACCGTTACGTCAAATATTTTGAAGTAACTCAGCTTATTGCCCATTGCCTTCCAGCCCTTCACATCGATGAAATCGCTCAGCAGCAGCTTCTCAGTCTCTTTTTCACCGCGCAGAGCCCGTTTGAAGGAGATGGTTGCCAAAGGCTCCGGATGCGTGGAAACAGCTTCCAGTCTGGAGTTCTTGCTTTCGGAAATGAAGGTGAATTTCTTGCCTACCGTAGAAGTCTCTATCTTGAAACGCTTCACGTAGTAGATCTTATTGTCTCCTTCGTAATAAATGGTTGAGACAACCAGTTCCGGATCAAACTTCTGCAGCACCTTGATCTTCTCCACCGTGTAGTGGTTGCTCAGGTCAAAGGTCGTTTGCTCGTAGGTTCCATCCTCGTAAATCACCAGGATCGTATCTTCGGTGTTGAACGAACCCAGGTAACGTCCGCGCCCTTCGGTGTTTAGGCGGCCGATCACCTCGTCGTAGAAGATCTCACGGCCTCCCAGGGTTGAGTCTCCCAGACTCTTCTGCACCACTTTCTTGATGGCATACTTGGTCACGATATTGCCGTTGGAGCCCTTACCTTTGATCATCAACTCTGCGAAGTCAAAGTCAAACTGCTTGTTACGGGCAGCCGCCTGTGGCGCCAGGGTAATGCTTACCACTTCCGACTCGGAATTTGGATTAGCCGTCAGGTAATGCACTTTTGAGCCTTTCTCCCCTTTCGTCAGATCATATTCCTTGTCGCGGGTGATGGACTTGACTGCAAAACGCTTTGCAAAGGATACACCCGACTTGCCATCCACATAGATCATGTTGTAGACCATGTGCTCGTCGTTCTTGTTGTAGACGCCGGCCATGATGATGTCTTTCCCCACGAACGTTTTATCCGCCACCTTCGTCACCACAAACTTGCCGTCTTTGCGGAACACGATGATATCGTCCATATCGGAGCAGTCGCACACGAACTCATCTTTGCGCAGTCCTGTACCAATGAAACCGTCTTTGGCATTCATGTAAAGCTTTTGATTGGCGATCGCAACTTTCTGTGCAGTAATCACATCAAAAGTTTTAAGCTGTGTCTTGCGGTCTCGTCCCTGGCCATACTTTTTCAGCAAGCCTTCAAAGTAAGAGATCGCATAACGGATCAGGTTCGCCAGGTGATCATCCACTTCCGCCATTTCCTCTTCCAGCTTGTTGATGTACTCATCGGCTTTGAAGGAGTCATACTTCGAAATACGCTTGATCCGGATCTCGGTCAGGCGAATGATATCGTCCTGTGAAACCTCACGGCGCAGCAGTTTCTTGAAAGGATCCAGGCCTCTGTCGATCGCTTCTAAAACAGCTTCCCAGGTTTCACATTCCTCGATGTCGCGGTAGATGCGGTTCTCGATAAAGATCTTCTCCAGAGAAGAGTAATGCCACTTGTCTTCCAGTTCTCCTTTACGGATCTCCAGCTCGCGCTTGAGCAGGTCGACGGTCTTAAACGTAGAGATACGCAGCAACTCATCCACGCTCAGGAAGTGTGGCTTGTCGTCAATGATCACACAAGTGTTCGGCGAAATGGAAACTTCGCAATCGGTGAAGGCATACAAGGCGTCCATCGTCAGGTCAGGCGATACACCAGGTGGCAGGTGCACCTGTATCTCTACATCGGCCGCCGTATTGTCGATCACCTTTTTGATCTTGATCTTGTTGTTTTCGCTCGCTTTCACGATCGAATCCATCAGGCCGGTCGTCGTGATGCCATAAGGCACATCCCGAATGATAAGCATGGTTTTATCGACCTTTTCAATGGTGGCACGCACCCGGATCCTGCCGCCGCGCATACCTTCGTTGTAGTTGGTCACGTCGACCATACCTCCGTTCGGGAAGTCCGGCAGCAGGGTCGTCTTACGGCCTTTCAGAACCTCAATAGAACCTTTGATGAGCTCCTTGAAGTTGTGCGGCATGATCTTCGTAGAAAGACCTACGGCTATACCTTCCACGCCCTGGGCCAGCAGCAACGGGAATTTGACAGGCAATGTTACCGGTTCGTTTTTACGGCCATCGTAGCTTAGCTGCCAGAGCGTCGTCTGCGGGTTGAAGACCACATCCAATGCAAACTTGGAGAGTCGGGCTTCGATGTAACGCGGGGCAGCAGCGCTGTCACCAGTACGCACATCGCCCCAGTTACCCTGCGTTTCGATCAACAGGTCTTTCTGACCCAGGTTCACCATCGCGTCGCCAATAGAAGCATCGCCGTGCGGGTGATACTGCATGGTCTGACCGATCACGTTGGCCACTTTGTTAAAGCGACCGTCGTCCATCTCCTTCATGGCATGCAGGATACGGCGCTGCACCGGCTTCAGGCCGTCCTCGATTGCGGGTACGGCACGCTCCAGAATTACATACGAAGCATATTCGAGGAACCAGTTTTCATACAAGCCGGAGACAGGCGTAATATTATGGATAACTTCTTCCCCGCCATCTGTAAAAGCAACTTCCAGCTCGTCTTCTCTTTCGATCTCTTCGTTATTTAGCTCGTCGTTATGCATATAATTCTTCAACTATATCTTTTTCAATCTTCAAATTATCAATAATGAAATTCTGACGCTCCGGTGTGTTTTTGCCCATGTAGTAGCTCAGTATTTTTTGAATCGTAGTATCCTTCTGCAGGATCACCGGCTTCAGTTTGATGTTATCGCCGATGAACTTGCCAAACTCATCCGGGGAGATCTCTCCCAAACCCTTAAAGCGGGTAATCTCCGGACGTTTGCCCAGTTTCTGAATCGCTTCCTGCTTCTCACTTTCGTTGTAGCAGTAGATGGTCTCTTTCTTGTTGCGCACACGGAACAAAGGCGTCTCCAGGATGTACACGTGGCCGTTCTTCACCAGGTCCGGGAAGAACTGCAGGAAGAAAGTCAGCAGCAGCAACCGGATGTGCATACCGTCCACATCGGCATCGGTCGCGATCACCACCCGGTTGTAGCGCAGCCCTTCCAGACCTTCTTCAATGTTCAGGGCGTGTTGCAGCAGGTTGAACTCCTCGTTCTCATACACCACCTTTTTCTTCAGGCCGTAGCAATTCAAAGGCTTACCACGCAAACTGAAGACAGCTTCCGTGTCTACATTGCGGGATTTGGTTATGGACCCACTTGCCGAGTCACCCTCTGTGATGAAAAGTGTAGATAAGAGCGCATTTTCATGCTTGTCTTCGTTAAAGTGCATGCGGCAGTCCCGCAACTTGCGGTTGTGCAGGTTGGCTTTCTTGGCGCGCTGGTTGGCCAGCTTCTTCACCCCGGCCATGTCCTTGCGCTCGCGCTCACTCTGCTCAATGCGCTTTTTCAGCGCTTCGGCCGTAGTGGGGTTTTTGTGCAGGTAGTTGTCGAGGTTCTCCTTTATAAAATCGTTGATAAAGGCGCGAACTGCCGGTCCGTCAGGCCCCATATCGATGGAGCCCAGCTTGGTCTTGGTCTGCGACTCAAATACAGGCTCCTGCACGCGCAGCGAAATAGCGCCCACAATGGAACCACGAATATCCGCCGCGTCATAGTCTTTCTTATAGAAATCACGCACGGTCTTGACGATCGCTTCCCGGAAAGCCGCCAGGTGCGTTCCCCCCATTGTCGTGTACTGGCCGTTCACGAAAGAATAATACTCCTCGCCGTAGTCGTTGCCGTGGGTCAACGCCAGTTCAATATCATTGGCTTTGAGGTGGATGATCGGATAGCGCATGCTTTCTTCATCGGCCTTGTTGCGGAGCAAATCCAGCAAACCGTTCTCCGAGTAAAACTTCTTACCGTTGAAGTTGATGGTCAGGCCGGCATTCAGGTATACGTAGTTCCAGATCTGGTTTTCCAGATACTCCGGGTTGTACTGGTAGTTTTTGAAGATGGTGTCGTCCGGCGTGAAAACCGTGAGGGTGCCATTGCGCTGTGTCGTGACTTCCAGGGGCAGATCGTTCGTCAGCACTCCCCGCTCAAACTCAGCTGCCTTTACCTGTCCGTCACGTACCGACTGAATTCTGAACTGGCTGGAAAGCGCATTCACTGCCTTTGTACCTACCCCGTTCAGACCAACCGACTTCTGGAAAGCCTTGCTGTCATACTTACCACCAGTGTTGATCTTACTCACGCAATCGATCACTTTTCCCAGCGGGATTCCCCGGCCATAGTCGCGTACCTGTACCTTGTGGTCTGATATTTTGATCTCAATGGTTTTTCCATACCCCATCACGTGCTCGTCGATGGAGTTGTCAATTACTTCTTTCACCAAAATATAAATACCGTCATCGGCCGAAGAACCGTCACCCAGTTTGCCAATGTACATACCGGGTCGCAACCGGATGTGTTCGCGTGGCTCCAGCGAGCGAATGCTGTCCTCGTTGTAATTATGCTCTAACTCTGCCATTCTGTAAGCGTAAGTGTATTTGTTTAGATAGAATCACTCGGTAATATAGAAAAATAAAAGAGATCGGACGCAACATTTAGTTCCAAGCCTGTCTGATTTGCAAAGATTTGAATTTTATATGCTAATTTTTTTAGCCTTTTAAATTTCCCCATGCAACTGCAAATCCTTTCGTTCTTCTTATAACTAATCAAAAGGCGTTGCAGTTCATCAAAATCTGATTTTTTTCGACT
>NZ_JSYF01000185.1:0-20788 GCF_054824225.1 Pontibacter sp. HJ8 | reverse complement strand
GATGTGCATGTTGTCACCGCTAAAGGTATGGCGCACATCCAGGTAGAGCGAATCGATATCGCTGAAGGCGACTTCACCTGCATCGTTGTAGTATAAGATGGATTTGTAGTCGTTAGACCACTCTCCCTGCAATTGCTGCTTCACGTCAGCTTTCTGATTCAGGGTCGTGATTTCGTCTTTTTCATCCTTTTCACAGGAAGTCAGGGCGAATAATAAGGCGGGTATAAGGAATAGTTTTTTCATTTGTTTGAATCGTAAAAGCATCCAATACGTCTGGTATACTATAAAGTTATAAAGATGGCACAATCAGAGCGCCTCTGCCTTCTTTAGCCAAAACCAAAGCAAAAGTCAGGTAAAAGCGGCTTCATCTGCCACTAAAGGCAGAACGGGAGAGTAATTGTAAAACTTACTTTGCTATTTGTTTATTGTATAACTCAAAGAATTGCAGCCGAGTCAGGAGAGTAGCCGAACAGGTGAAGTTCTGTCTTACAATTGAATAGGAACATCCGTGTGCCTTCGGGGTATTGAAATTTGCAGGTAAAGGCGGGGCACAAAAAAACAGCGTCCCGGTTGAAAACACTGTTTTAGTTTGAATTTTTGAGAGGGGATTTTAGAGAGGCATAAAATACAATTCCACTGTGCTGGCAAACTAAATTATCTTGCCCATTTGTCTCAGCACAACCAGTAAAATGGATATCATTACTCCCATGCCTACGAAGAAATAGCCACCGTATTTATCTTTATTTCCGCGGGTAAAATAAGCTTCTCCCTCTTTGTCGATAAACTGAACTGTTTTGTTTATCCGAGCGTCTTCTCCTTTCTGGAAAGGTGTTCGTTCGGCGAAATAAACAGTTATTTCATCCCCTAATATAAGGCTGTCCAATTGTTCGGATTCCGGACTAAAATCCCCGGGATCTTTTCCGATAAAGAGCTCAAAAACTACTGGATGATCAACAAGGTGGATAAACCTGGTCTTGCCGTCAGTTTGCTTAATTTCTTGAAAAGACTGATCTATGTAATCAATCTGGCCAGTTACACTTTCAAAGTCTGTTTTCTGTTTACCACTCCTTAACAGCATATAGATCCCGAAGCCAAAAATGATGATACAGGAAATGAGAGATTTCAGGAAAATCTCCTTGGGTGCGCTCTGTTGATACACTTTTGTTGTTATTAGAATAAAAAAACAAAGAATTGATTTGCAATATTACATCTTTCCTAAAAAAATGGAAACTCATTCAGGCCTGGATATCTTTTAGTTAAGTTAGTTTTCCTGTCTTTTTAGCGCCTTGTGATCGTAAATTCTAATTGCGAGGAGCGAGCCAGGCGTATAGTAAGGTTGCGGGATGCTGTAGGGTTGATGGGGAACGCCACAGAGCTTTTCTTTATCGGTTTTGTGGCTGTGACAGAAGAAATAAAAAGGGCCTTCCACTTACAGTAGAAGACCCTTTTTATTTTGTCGGAGTGGCGGGATTCGAACCCACGACCTCCAGCACCCCATGCTGGCGCGATACCAGGCTACGCTACACCCCGAATTTTTCTGCAACATAACAAAAGCCCGGCATAGCTGCAAGCTCTATTTTCAGGCTATACCTTAAATAATTGCTGGCTACCGTCTTGCCGTATTGTAGTAGTTTATGCTGCTGTTTTTCATCCGTGTCTTTCTTCAACCGGTTTGGGTTCTTTTGTCTTGCAATGCCCTGTCAACGGAGTATCGGCCGCCTCCTTTGATGAGCAGGAAAATGCTGCCCAGTAGCATCGACCAATCCGTTCTGCTGCCATGCAGCATTTCCCAGACACCATCGTTTGCCAGCACTTCTGCCTTGGTGGTTGCCAGTGCAACCAGCATAATGACGATCAGGGGGATACTTGCCAGGCGCGTTAGGAATCCGGTCAAAATCAATGCCCCGCACAGAATCTCAAATGTACCTACAAACGAGCCCAGGAACTCAGGAGATGCGAAGCCAATTTTCTCAAAACGCCCCGCCCCGCGGGTGTCGGGAAAAAGAAACTTTTGTATGCCTTCTGAAAGAAAAACAGCACCGACCATGAGCCGGATAAGTATGGTGGTGCCAGCCTTGTCGGTCAGTAGGAGCTTTTTTATCATGCTGTTGGGCGGATTAAATGACAAGCTGCTACTGCTTGCGCTTGCTAATATATGTTTTTTCCTCGAACAGGAAGCATACCAATCTTATAAGGGCGTACGTATCATTTCTGCGCGCCCTTTAGCTCCAATAGCCTGTCATCCAGTTTTTTTCTGATCGACCTGCTCTTCCTCCTGATGTCGGGATTATCGGACTGTAAGTAGTCCAGGTATAGCAGGCACTGTATCACTTCATTTTCTTCCAGCCCATGGATATTTATCTGTCTGATATAGTCAAACATAAAAGCCATAAGCAGTTTTACGGCAAATAGTCCGGCTGAACTAATGCATAAACACGGAGCTTCTTGTGGGTAAATACGGAAGTTTAAGCCGATAAAAAGATGGATTAGAACGGATTTTACTTGACTAGAGGGGTATTAAACGATCCATGGACTCTATTGTATCAAAATACGAGACCTACCTTTTCTAGACTTTTTCTTCATCAGATGCTGTGAGACGGGTGATTTTTACCCCGTAGACTTCGTCGAAGTACTTTGCTATACCTTTGATGATGCCGACAGCAACCTCCGCCATTTTGTGCTTGGAGTAATAAATTACGATAAATTGTTTGCTCCCTTTCTTGGTAACCAACTTCATGATAGCAAAATACATAGCTGGTCTCCAAGGAAAGAACAAATATCCGGTCAATGAACCTGCCGTGTTTTTATATCCGGTAGTGCTGTAATACCCTTTATGCCAGGTGCTGTGAATTAAGACAACAGCACGTGTGAAAGAAAAGCGTGCAAGGCTTCTGATAGCGGAGGCTTTTGCACGCTTTTTTCATGCCTATACCTTACTCGTGTCCTGCTCCTGATTTAACAGAAGGATTACATACCGGTTTCGTTGCGCTAATGTGCCGGCAGTAATTTAGGGTCACTATGAATACTAACAGAAACATTCTTTTTGAACCTGAAAACACCTTGATTCATGACAAAGAACATCAATTTCACCGCGCTGGCATCAGGAACGAAAGTGCAGACTCCCAAGGGGGTAGGCCGCTTCCTGCATTACAAGAAAGGCAACTTCCGCAATCAAAACGTGCGCATAGAGTACCACACGGGCAAGCAAATCTGGTACTCAGAAGAAGTCTTGAAGGCAATCAACTGATCTTTCAGGAGGCGATGGGAGGAAGTACCGGCACACCAGCGCATAAGCCAGTCACAGCAGCACCCTGCTGGCCATGGGCCAGGTGCATGGCACTGCTCTTCTCCTGAGCCTTAGCAGAAGTGTCCGGCTAAGGTATAGCCCAAGTAAAAATGCCCGCAGTTTTGCGGGCATTTTTACTTAACAAATCTAATCTCACCTTTTTTACTAACCTGCTGTAAAGGTATGCAGCGCTGGCGGGCTATGAAATGAGTGCCGGCAGGTTTAACAGTTATATAACCCGGCCGTAATCCAGCGGTAATACGCTAGAGGTTGTGGCCCCGCAGGAAATCCCGGTACCAGTGGCCCGAGCTCTTGACGGTGCGCTGCTGGGTGCTGTAGTCGACATGCACCAAGCCAAAGCGTGGCTCGTAGCCTTCTGTCCACTCGAAGTTATCCAGAAACGACCATACAAAATAACCTTCCACATTGGCGCCTTCCTGCCTGGCCCGCAGCACCTGCTGCAGGTACAATTGCAGAAAATCCACCCGTTGCTGATCGTTTACCTGACCATCGCGCAATTCATCGGGAAAGGCTGCTCCGTTTTCGGTAATGATGAGTTTCCGGATAGTGCTATACCCGCTGTACTTATGCAGGAGGTGGTATATGCCTTCGGGGTATACTTCCCAGTTCATGTGGGTATAAGGCACGTTCCGCTTTTTGGCAGGCACTAAGTTGGCCTGGATAAAAGGTGTCCAGAACGCATACCTAACCACTTCCCGGGTATAGTTCTGTATCCCGATAAAATCGAAGTCAAACCGGAGCAGCTCCTCATCTCCGGGCTTCATGTGCTTTTCGATGCGGCGCATAAACTTCAGCTCCTCCAGTGGGTAGCCAAGCCCCAGCGCCGGCTCCAGGAAGAGGCGGTTTAGCAAGGCGTCCACCCGTTTCGCCGCCCTGATGTCATTCTCCTGTTCCCGTAGAGGCTCCACATGGGAGCAGGAGAAGGTCGTGCCCACTTGCGCATCCGGTACAAGCTGTTTCAAAATTCTGCCGCCTTCCGCCTGGCACAACGCAGTGTGGTGCACAGCAGGTATAAACGAGCCAAAACCGCGGCGGCCGGGTGCATGCACACCTAAAAAATAACCGGCTCCTGTAAATACCATCGGCTCGTTCAGTACCATCCAGTGCTTTACCCGGTCCCCGAAGCTGTTGGCACACAGGGTGGCATACGCTCCGAACCAGCCCACTATGTCGCGGTTTGTCCAGCCGCCTTTTATTTCCAGTGCCTGCGGCAAATCCCAATGGTACAAGGTGATCCAAGGGGTTATACCCAACTCCAGGCATTGGTCGATCAGGCGGTTGTAGTAGGCTATACCTGCCTGGTTGATCTTGCCGGTTCCGTCCGGCAGCAGGCGCGACCAAGACAGGGAAAAGCGAAAGTTTTGAATTCCCATTGCCTTCATCAGCAGCAGGTCGTCGGAGTAGCGGTGGAAGAAATCACAGGCCTGGTTACCGGTGTGGCTGTGCTTCACTTTTCCTTTTCGGGAGGCGAAAGTATCCCAGATGGAGGGCCCTTTTCCTTCCGCGGTGTGTGCTCCTTCGATCTGGTAAGCGGCGGTGGCAACCCCCCACTGGAAATCATCTCCGAAGGCTGCGCGCGTTAGTACAGGCTGTTGCGGTGCCTGCTTGTTGGTAGTATCTGTCATACAAAAAGCAGCAGCGCCCATCGAAGGCTTCTGCTGCATCTGGAGTTAAAGGTATATTGGCTTACGTGTTTTCCTGGACGATGCGCTGCACAATCGCATCTGTTTCATCAGGATACTGGATGTGGATAGGCTCACCGGATTCCAGCCATTCGTGGATTTTGGGCAGGTGCTTCTTTTTCAGGCTTTTGATGGTGGCCACTCCCATGTGTTTCAGGGCAGCGGCATTGCAGGCCTGTTCAAACTGGTTTTTCATCGGTACGACCAACAGCTTCTTCTGCAGGTATAGCACCTCCGACGGGGTGCCAAATCCGGCCGCACAGAGCACCCCGGCTGAGGACGCCATGCTCTGCAGAAAGGCATCGTTCTGGATCGGCTGCACCAGGACGTTTTCGTGCCGGAACTGCTGCTTGTTATGCTTCGAAAAGACCTGCCATTCCACTCCTTTGAAGCGCGTAAGCTTGTTCACAATCTTATGGTCATCGTGTGCAGGCAGGTATACCGTGTAGTGCCCCTGGTTGCTCACTTCCAGCGCGCGCACCTGCTTGCGGATGATGGGCGTAAAAATGGTCTCGTCAAACCTGGCAAAATGAAAACCATACTGGGTGGTAGTAGGGGAGTAGTTCTTGAGGATAAATTTGCCCATGCGCCCTGCCTCTTCGGGTTTGGGCACATGCTTGTTGAGTACCGCTACCTGGTTGCTCAATCCTATGCAAGGCTTGTTGGCCAGCAGACAGGCCCAGGAAGAGATCGGTTCAAAATCGGTGATGACCAGGTCATAGTCCTTTACCGGCAACTCTCGGATTTCCTTGTAAAAGTTGCGGGTGTTTGCCTGCGAAAACGTTCTGTAGAAGTCCACACCCCCGTTTTTACCGAATATAAAGCTCAGGCCATTCAAGCGGTATTTGACCGGGTATGGCAAACTAAGGTCTACCTGGCAACCACTGACGAGCAGGTCAAGTTCTCCGCGCTGTTGCAAGGCCGGTATCACATCCAGTGCACGTGTCAGGTGGCCGTTGCCGGTTCCCTGGATGGCATACAGTATCCTCATGCTGACTTCAGGTTAAACTCCACCATCAGGCTCTGGAACAGCTGCACATTGGTCGGTACCCATTCGTCTTCCTGGCTCATGACCACCACGTCAAGGTCATCCTTGTACTTATAGAGGCTCCATTCACCACTGTTGTATTCCAGTGCGGTCAGGTTTTCTATCCAGTCCCCGGAATTGAGGTAGGTGACGCTGCCTTCCTCGTTCTGAATCTCCCGTAACTCAGGCTGGTGGATGTGGCCGCACACGACGTAGTCGTACCCTTTGGAGATGGCGATGTCCGAGGCTGTTTTTTCGAAGTCGTTGATAAATTTTACTGCACTTTTTACACGGTTTTTGATGTTGCGCGAGAGCTGTACTTTCTCCCGTTCCAGCTTCAGGCAAAAGAAATTGACCACCCTGTTAAGCAGGATGAGCAGGTCATAGCCGTGCGCACCGAGCTTAGCGAGCCATTTGGAATGCTGCATAGTGACGTCAAACACATCGCCGTGAAACATCCAGGCACGCTTGCCGTCCAGCTCCAGCACCAGTTTGTTTACCACCTGGAAAGAACCAAGCTGGAAGCCGACAAACTTGCGCAGCATCTCGTCGTGATTGCCTGTGATATAGTATACTTTGGTCCCCTTGGCAATGAGGCCCATCAGGTGCTTGATCACCCGCATATGCGAAGCAGGCCAGTAGCTTTTGCTGAATTGCCAAATGTCTATAATATCGCCGTTGAGAATGAGGGTCTCTGGCTGAATGCTTTTGAGGTAAGCCAGCAGCTCTTTGGAGTGGCAGCCATAGGTGCCCAGATGCACGTCCGAAATAACGGCGACCTCTACTTTTCTTTTTTTTGCCATACAATGGGCGTGGGTGAGATTTTAACTTAAGTCCTTTTGAATTTAAATGGCGAGTAGAAGGAATTTAGCCTGAAGAGAAGGATGCGGAGGAGTCTGTCTGCCATTGCGTCCACTACGTGTTTTACCTGTTCCATCGGTGTTACCTTTATCAGTTTTAGATCTTCCGGCTAAAAGTCTTCTAAACTACGATGTTAAATTAAGTACCAGTTGTTAACTGCAGGTTATGAGGGGGTTATGTTAATGTTAAGCTTGCGACAGGTGCTTTGTTTATACCTGTTAGGCGTCGGAGCACAACGTGTACCTGTGCGTGGAGTGGATTGGAAAGCGTAGCCCTATACCTGCCGGGAAACATGAACAGGGAGATCCGGATTATCAGCAAGATGTTCGAGCTTGAATCAGGGTGTGTAAGTTTCTATGATATAGTTGCTTAGTCCGTCCTGAGAAATCAGGTATAGGAATGAATGCAAGAAAAAGGAAATGACAAGGTAAGGTATACTATACCTGCTTCTGTTGCGTTGAGGTTGAAAGTATTCTCTTCAACAGGAATGGTTGCAACGACAAAGTGTTAGGCAATTCTACTACCGCTGTACCAGCCATTCAAAATAAACCCTACCATATGAAATGTCCTTCATGCCATGAAACGCTCCTGATGAGCGATAAGAACGGAATTGAAATTGATTACTGCCCAAGCTGCCGCGGCATCTGGCTGGACCGCGGTGAACTTGAAAAGATCATAGAGCGCTCTGCAGACCATTATTCTAAAAAAGAGAATTATGAGTCGGATTATAAGCGCTACGGCTATGGGGAATACGGCAATGATAACAGGTCCAATCACCCGCACAAAAAGAAGAAATCCTTTTTAAGCGAGCTGTTCGACTAAAGTCAATTTATCCCTTTTTAACCAGGCTGCACTTGTGCAGCCTGGTTACATCTATTCCCTCCTGCACTTAGCGTGCTCCTTTCCTGCAAGTCTTCCCGTCGCCTGACCTTAACAGACATCCTTTGATTCTATTCCTAAGCCAGCTCCTTTACTAAGGAAGCTCGTGCAATACCGGGAATGGAGGCTTGCCCTTACTAAGCAATAAGTACTCTATTCAGGTAAGGGGCAGGTGGTCCTTCTGTAACAAATGGCCTGATCCTACTTCTGTAAAAGCTGGTTTTTAAGTTTGCGTTTACGAAAACATGCCCTATATTTAAGTCTTCTAGTAGTAAGCGCTGATAAAAAAGAAGGCAAAGCTGCATAAATTGTTTTGGTAGTCTTTGCTGCTTCCGCAGGCTTGCCTGAATGTTTCAGGTGGCCTGTTTTAACGGAAATATAAGCTGCGCTCTTACTAAAAATTACCAAGAACCTGCAGGTATGGCTTGCTGAGCAACATGGGAAAAGATGCGTAATCATTTTAGTTGCGTTAACGTTAACGCATAATTTTATTCTTGCTATTTAAAATCCCTTTAACCTGTATAAGCTATTTCGGATGAGAATACTTTTATACGCATCAGCCCTGTTGAGCCTGTTGCTGATCTCGCTGCCCCTGCGCGCGCAGCAACAGGGGAGTAGTGCTGCCTGGGCTAGCCTGAAAAAGCCTGTGAATGTGAGCTTTGCTAATAGCGATACACGCTTTGCCCAGGACCAGGTGCCGCAGGCGCCCCTACTGGACAAGTGGGAAACGGTAGCTTGGAAGGGCGAAAAGGTACATACGCAGCTGCTGGTCTGGGCGAACCGGGAAGTGCCGCAACTTCGCGTGAGCATTTCAGATCTCAAAGACAAAAAGGGAAATCGTATTTCGGGCGACAACATCAAAGCGGGCTTTGTGCGCTACGTGATCACCGATGAATTCGGGCAGGGCTGCGGGCACCGCAAGCCGGCTGACTTCGACTCGTCGCTGGTGGCAGACCTTATTGACACCGCCACCGTGGCTGCTCTTGCTTCTCAAACCGTGCAGCCCATCTGGCTGAGCATTGCCGTGCCACGTGGTATACCTGCCGGAAGGTATAAAGGGACCGTTACCGTACATGCCGGAAAGAAATACAAGCTGCGGGTGGCTGTAACCGTGCAGGAGCGAGAACTGCCTGCTCCCGATCAGTGGGCCTTTGACCTGGACCTGTGGCAGCACCCCGCCGCCATTGCCCGTGTGCATGGCGTGCCGCTCTGGAGCGAGGAACATTATGCTCGTATGAAGCCCTACTATACCATGCTGGCCGCTGCGGGCCAGAAGAATATCACCGCAAGCATCATCGACGAGCCTTGGAACCACCAGACCTACGACGATTTCCCGAGCCTGATCAAATGGACCCGAAAAAAGGATGGCACCTGGTCCTACGACTATAGCCTCTTCGACAAGTATGTCTCCTTTGTGATGTCCTGCGGGATCAAAGAGCGCATCAATTGCTACACGATGGTACCCTGGAAAATGGCCTTCACCTATTTTGACGAGGCAGCCGGTAAGGACACCGTGTTTACAGGAAAGGCAGGCACTCCGGCTTACAATGCCTTCTGGGGAACCTTCCTTCGTGATTTCGCCCGGCATCTGAAAGCAAAAGGTTGGTTTTCTATCACCACCATTGCCATGGACGAGCGTCCGCTGGCCGACATGCAGGCCGTGATCAGCCTCCTGAAAGAAACGGATCCGAATTGGAAGATCACCCTGGCTGGCATTTACCACCCGGAGATCGAACAGGATATTTTTGACTACAGCATTGCCTCTAAATGGAAGTTCGGGGTGCAGGTGCTACAGCGGCGCAAGGCGGGCGGTATGCCCAGCACGTACTATACCAGTTGTGAGGAGGCGCGTCCGAACGGTTTTACATTTTCGCCTCCGGCAGAACATACCTGGATCGGGTGGTATGCAGCAGCACAGGGCTTTACGGGCTACCTGCGCTGGGCCTACAACAGCTGGGTAGAAAACCCCGCACAGGACAGCCGCTTCAGAACCTGGCCAGCCGGTGATACCTACCAGGTATACCCGGGGCCGCTCACGTCCATTCGCTTTGAAAAACTGGTGGAAGGGATACAGGATTTCGAGAAGATACGCCTGCTGCGCGAGGAGTTTAAGCGCACCGGCAACCAGGCCAAGCTGCAGGAGCTGGACAACATACTGGCCGCCTTTGAACTGCAGGAGCTAGACAACACCGCTGCAGCAACGATGGTCAGCAAGGCGAAAGCTTCTCTCCACCAGTTGTAAGGCAAGCTTTAGTAGCTACATTCTACCTTAGAAAATAAACCTTATCGAATTGTATTACCAGTCTAACCGAGTTCTATTACCCTTATGAAAAAGCTTTTCCTATTCTTCTTTTTAAATCTTTACATAGGTGCTGCCTATGCGCAACAGAAGGCATCCCTTGCCCCCACGCCCCCCATGGGGTGGATGACCTGGAATTATTTTGGCGACAACATCAATGAAAAAGACATCCGGGAGATGGCCGACGCAATGGTGGCCTCCGGTATGGTGGAGGCTGGCTACAACTACCTGATGATCGACGATGGCTGGCAAGGTGGTCGTGACAACCGCAACAACATCATAGCCGACCCCAAGAAATTCCCTTCCGGCATCAAGGCCTTGGCCGACTACGTGCACAGCAAAGGCATCAAACTGGGTATCTATTCTGATGCTGCGCTCCTGACATGCGCTGGTTACACGGCCAGCCTGGGCTTTGAGGAACAGGATGCGAAAACCTTTGCTTCCTGGGACGTCGACTACCTCAAGTACGATTACTGCCATGCCCCCAAAGACTCGGCTACAGCGGTGACCCGCTATACCAAGATGGGCGAGGCCCTGCGCAAAAGCGGGCGCGAGATCACGTTCAGCATCTGCGAGTGGGGGCCGCGTAAGCCTTGGCTTTGGGCTGCTGAGGCAGGCGGGCAGCTTTGGCGCACCACCTACGACGTGCGCGACAAGTGGAAAAACCTGAGCAACCAGGAGAATGCGGAAGGTATCCTGGATATTCTGGATATTAATGCTGAGCTCCATACCTACGCCGGCCCCGGCCGCTGGAACGATGCGGATATGCTGGTGGTGGGATTGTATGGTAAGAAAGGGCCGTCAGGCGACCTGGGCGGGATTGGGATGACCGATGCTGAATACCAAAGCCAGATGAGCTTGTGGAGCGTAATGGCCTCTCCGCTGATTGCCACCAACGATGTGCGCAACATGAACGAGGCGACCAAGCGCATCCTCCTCAACAAAGAAGTGATTGCCGTAAACCAGGACCCGTTGGGCAAGCAGGCCGAGCGGAAAATCAAGAACGACACATGGAATGTGTTCGTCAAGCCACTGCAGAACGGCGATGTGGCCGTGGCTATCCTCAACCGGGACGATCAGGCAAAAAGCTATAGCATCAACTGGGCCGAGCTGGGCCTAACTGGCAAGTATGAGGTGCGTGACCTGTGGGAACACAAAACCGTGGGCAAAGGCAAAAACTGGAAGGGTCGCGTGCAGTCCCACGAAACAAAGCTTTTCCGCCTCAAAAAGATCTAGTCCCCCTCTTATAACTAAACAATTTCCCTTGACAGCATCTGTTCACAAAGCACCCTTTCATTTCGGACACTTATGAGAAAGTATACTATCCTGTTCCTGCTTTTGCTATTGGGTACCGCCTCCTGGGCGCAAGGCAAGCGGGTGAAGCCGGTTAAGCTGGCCGATAGCCTGTTCTCCACCTATTATCACCAGCGGGCAACACTTTTCCGAAGCCTGCCCCAAACTCCGGGAGACATCATCTTCCTGGGCAACAGCATTAGTGATGGGGGCGAGTGGAGTGAGCAGTTTGCCGACAAGAGACTGAAGAACCGCGGCATCAGCGGCGATGTGTCGGCAGGGGTGATGCACCGCCTCGATGAAGTGGCGGGCCGGAAACCGGCCAAAGTGTTTCTTTTGATCGGCACCAACGACCTGGCACAAGGTATAGCACTGGATAGCCTGCTAAAGAACTTGTTCTGGATAGCGGATTACCTGAAAGAGAAAACCCCGGTCACGCAGCTCTATGTGCAGAGTATCCTGCCGGTGAACGATCGGTTCGGAAAGTTTGGCGGCCATACCCGCAACGGGGAGGTGATCAAACAGGTGAACGCGCAGCTCCAGGCGAAGGCCGCTGCCCATGCCTATACCTACTTAGACCTGCATACGCCTTTCTCTGACGAGGCTGGGAAACTCAACGCAAAGTATACCAACGATGGCCTGCACCTAAACGGGGACGGCTATATGTTCTGGAAGCACCAGGTTTACGACGAAGTGTTCGACCTGGAGCCGAAGCCGGCTATCCTGCCCGCGCCACAGCAGCTGCAATGGACGCAAGGCGCTTTCCCGCTATACCAGGTCCGCAGCATTGTGGTGCAGGATGCTGCCTTACGCGTGGAGGCCGAGCGTCTTAAAGGTATGCTTGCTGAGCGTGGGCTGGCGGTGCAGGTGAAGCCAAGTGCCGCCGCGGGTGAGCCGCATATCACATTGGCGCTAGCTAAAACCGAGTCTCCGAGCCAAGCGGAAGAAGCCTATACCTTGGAAGTAATCCAGGAGAAGGTACAGCTGCAGGCCAACACGGCCCACGGCATCTTCAATGGACTGCAAACGCTTGCCCAACTAATGCGCGACGATGCCTATATACCTGGCTGCAAGGTGAAGGATTGGCCGGCTTTTGGCTGGCGCGGCTACATGGTAGATGTGGGGCGCAACTACCAGTCGATAGAGATGCTCAAAGAGCAGATCGATGTGATGGCGCGTTACAAGCTCAACATCTTTCACTTTCACCTGACTGAGGACATTGCCTGGCGCCTGGAGGTGCCCCGTTACCCGCAGCTGACCGCTGCCGAGCACATGACGCGCAACAAAGGCGCCTATTATACGGTGGCCGAGATGCAGGAACTCATCCAGTACTGCAAGGACCGATATATCACCCTGGTGCCCGAGATCGATATGCCGGGACACAGTGCCGCCTTTACCCGGGCCATGGGCGTGGACATGCAAAGCCAGGAGGGGCTGGCCTATCTGAAAAATATTCTCAACGACTTCTGCGATACCTATGATGTGCCCTACGTGCACATTGGAGGGGATGAGGTGAAGATCACCAATCCGGATTTTCTGCCGCAGGTAACGGCCTGGCTGCACGAGCGGGGCAAGAAAACAATTGGCTGGGACCCGGGCGGCAACCTGGACAAAGCGACTATCCGGCAACTGTGGATGAGGGATGGAGCCGTCAAGCCTGACCATACCTACATTGAGTCCAGGCATCTGTACCTCAACCACATGGACCCGCTGGAGGCTGTTACCACGATCTTCAGCCGCCAGCTAGGTGACAGGGTGGCAGGGAACAGCACCGTTCTGGGCGGCACGCTTTGCCTCTGGCACGACCGTAACGTGCTCCGGCAGGAGGATGCATTAAGTATGAATCCGGTTTATCCTGGTATACTGGCTTTTGCAGAGCGCAGCTGGAAAGGCGGTGGCCACCCCGGTTGGATCGCCAACGTTCCCGTGGACCAGCCGGAGCGCGTGCAGGAGTTCAAGGAGTTTGAGGGTAGGTTGACAGACCACCAGGCCTCTTATTTTGCAGGTATGCCTTTCCCTTATGCGGCGCAGGACGATATCTCCTGGCAGCTCTTTGGCCCCTATAAAAACAAAGGTAATTTGTCGGCTTCCTTTGCTCCCGAAAAAAAGAACTTCAAAGGCAAAAAACCTGACGCCCAGTCGGTAGGAGGCACCGTGGTATTGCGGCATTTCTGGGATCCGCTCGTGAAGGGCGTGCTGGAGAAGCCGGAGGAAAACACCACCTGGTACGCCACTACTAAGTTCTGGAGCGAAACGGATACGATTGGCCATTTTTGGGTTGGCTTCCAGGACCTGTCACGCTCCTACAATTCCGATTCCCCGGCTAAGGGCACCTGGGATGACAGGGGCAGTGCCCTCTTCCTGAACGGTCAACTGATTACGCCACCGAAGTGGAAACGGGCCGGTCAGAAAGGAAATGCCGAAATACCGCTACTAGATGAGGGCTACTCGTACCGGGAGCCGGTGGCCTTGCCGGTGAAGAAGGGCTGGAATACGGTTCTGGTGAAGCTGCCGGTGGGTAGCTTTAAGGGTAAAGACTGGCAAACCCCCGTGAAGTGGATGTTCACCTTCGTTCCCCTTGATCTTAACGGAAAAGAGGCAGCCAGTACCGTGGTACAGTAGGGGTAGTGCAAGCAGCCGCTTTGGACGGTGGTGAGTAGTTTGGGTCGGATGCGCAAACTCGGTATGCTTAGCCCGGCAATCTGATTCGCTAAACTCTTCCGGATGCTGCTTACAGCATTTGCTGCTGGAAACTTCCGGGGTTGGGATTTATTTCTATGTTGCTAGCCAACATTTAGAAACGACAATGCGCATTAGTTAGATCCAGTATTATTCTGAAAATGAACGCTTTAGTTCTGGTAAAGCTATTTGCTGGAGGCCCTTGTTTTACTCCTGATCTAGAATTTCACTTAAACTTGCTTATCTTTATCAGGTTCAGAAGCTAAGTTGCCGCAGAAAAGCAACCTAGAAAGGCATCTCTGGCCCGAGGGGAAATCCGCTGCTGCCGGGTTTATGGACGAGCGTTTTCCAGGTATAGCTAATTTGCCAATTGGTGTATTGCAAGCCGCGGTTTTGGCTGCAGGGAGAGCTGGAAATGAGTCCGAAAGAGCAGCTGGCGGAGCAGCATAAGATTTATTTTAACTATTTGTTATGAAGAGTATAGGAGTATTTACCTCCGGAGGTGATGCACCAGGCATGAACGCCTGCCTGAGGGCTGTGGTGCGTGCCGCCATTTACCACGGGGTAGAAGTTTATGGCATCAGGCGTGGCTACAATGGCATGATTAACGGGGATATTTTCAAAATGAAATCATCCTCCGTCAGCGGCATTATCCAAACAGGAGGCACGCTGTTAAAATCGGCCCGATCTGAGGAGTTCCTGACAGCAGAGGGAAAAAAGAAGGCTTTCGACCAGCTGCAACTCCACGGCATCGGCGGCCTGGTGGCCCTTGGCGGCAATGGCACCTTTACCGGAGCAGCCCACTTCGGAGATGAGTTTGGCATTCCGATAGTGGGAGCGCCCTGCACCATCGACAACGACCTGTACGGCACCGACTATACCATTGGCTACGACACGGCTGTGAATACCGCCCTGGACGCCATCGACAAGATCCGTGACACAGCGGACAGCCATGACCGCGTTTTTTTTATTGAAGTGATGGGGCGTGACTCCGGTTACATTGCAGTGCCCTGTGCCATCGGTGGCGGAGCGGAAGTCGTGATGATTCCGGAGTCGCAATTGACTTTGCCAAGCATTATCAACTCCCTGGAGGAAGGTTGGAAGCGCTCCAAAACCTCTTCCATAGTGATTATTGCCGAAGGCGAGGTAGAGGGAGGCGCCACGAAGGTGGCAGCCAAGGTAAGGGAAGCTTTGCCGTATCTGGATGTCCGTGTTACCATTATCGGGCACGTGCAGCGGGGCGGGGCACCTACCGCCCAAGACCGCATGCTGGCCAGTCGCCTGGGTATAGCCTGCGTAAAGGCGCTATTGGCAGGTAAACGAAATGTGATGGCCGGCATCATCAATGATGAGCTCGTGTATACGCCTTTTGCAGAAACCATCAGCAGGAAAAAGTCTATTAGCTCCGACTTTGTGGAGATGATGGATATACTCTCTGTATAGCGGGTAAACTGGGCGCACAAGCTATAGCAAGCCTTTGCCATCTGGCCGGCGGCGGGGTGCAGCTATATGCTGCAGAGTTTATACTCCACTTCGAACTAATACTTTTGCAGCTCTCTTGGGTACTCATACCTGAGAGAGCTGTTTGCATTTAAAGCCCTTCATTGCGCGGGTGATAACTGCCTTGATTCTCCTGGCTGATCAATATAGTATTAGTAAATGCAAATATTGCGGGTAAAGCCTAAGTATAGCAGTTGTATATTGGCTGGACAACTGAGACAAAGAATACGCATGGCTGCTTTCCCTATAGTAAACAACCCAACAAGCTCAAACGGTTGGGCTAAAACCAGTGTCCTCATCCTCCTTACCATACTTCTGAGCTCAGCCTTTGTAGGAGCGCAGGGCACCAAAGAAGATTACGAGCGGGCGTACTCCCTGCCCGCGAAAATAAAAGACAAAGTATGGTATGCGCCCACCAGTTTTACCTGGCTGGAGAAAGAAAACAGGTTTTGGTACATGCAGCAGACACCGCGCGGCAAAGAGTTTGTGCTGGTGGATGCAGCCAAAAAAAGCCGCAAGCCACTTTTCCACCAGGAGAAACTGGCCAAGGTGCTGACGGAGGCTTCGGGTAAGCAGGTGGTTCCTTACAACTTGCCCTTCACTACCGTGAAAGTATTGCCCGGCGGCCGCGAAATGGAGTTTGAGTTTGATGACAAGGTATGGGGCTATACCCTGGGTTCTAACCAGCTGAAGGAGAAAGGCAAGGTAGAGAAGCGGGAGCCAGGCACCTGGAACTGGCGCTTCAACAACGAAGCAGAAGGCAAGCCGGTGCCTTCACCGGACAAAAAGTGGGAGGCCTATACCAAAGGCTATAACGTGTTCATTCGCAACGCTGCCAATCCCAAAGAAGAATACCAGCTAAGCTACGACGGTACAGAAACAGACTATTACTCGGCGAACATTGCTTGGTCGCCGGACTCTAAAAAGCTGGCGACGAACAAAGTGCGTCCCGGCCGCGAGCACCTGATCTATTTTGTGGAGGCAGCCCCGGCCGACCAGCTGCAACCCAAGCTGCACTCGCGCCATTACCTGAAGCCCGGCGATGCCGTGCCGCAGCGCAAGCCGCAGCTGTTTTTGGTAGACACGAAAAAACAGGTGGAGGTAGATGCGTCTTTCATTCCCGACCAATACCACCTGACCAACCCGGTGTGGCGCCAGGATAGCCGCGCCTTCACAGTAGAGTATAACCAGCGCGGCCACCAGGTATACAAGGTGCTGGAAATAGACGGGCAAAACGGCCGCCTGCGTGATGTGATAGACGAGCGTAGCAACACCTTCATTCACTACAGCGGCAAGTATTTCCGCTACGATGTAGCCGATGGCAAAGAAGTGATCTGGATGTCGGAGCGCGACGGCTGGAACCACCTATACCTGATGGACGGGGCTACCGGGCAGGTCAAAAAACAGATCACCAAAGGCGAGTGGGTGGTGCGCCGGGTGGTGCAGGTGGATGAAGCAAAACGCAGGATCATTTTTGAAGGCAACGGCCGCGAAACGAGTCAGGACCCCTACCTGGTACAGTACTACAGCGTGAACTTCGACGGCAGTGGCCTGGCAACCTTGACAAATGAGAACGCCTACCACCGCGCCACTTTCTCGCCTGACTATACCTATTTTGTGGATGCGTACTCGCGGGTGGACGTGCCGCCGGTAACAGTTTTGCGCAGCGCGGCCGATGGCAAAGTGATCATGGAGCTGGAGAAGGCAGACGTGAGCGAATTGCTGAAAACCGGCTGGAAAGCGCCGGAGGTGTTCGCTGCCAAGGGGCGTGATGGTAAAACCGACATCTGGGGCGTGATCATCCGTCCGTCCAACTTCGATCCCGCTAAAAAGTACCCGGTTATCGAGCACATCTACGCCGGACCCCACAACTCCTTTGTGCCCAAAACTTACAACCCTGGTGCGAGCCTGATGCACGAAATGGCCGAGCTGGGTTTTATCGTGGTGCAGATCGACGGCATGGGCACGTCCAATCGCTCCAAGGCCTTCCACGACGTGGCCTGGAAAAACCTGAAAGACGCCGGCCTGCCCGACCGCATCCGCTGGATAAAAAGTGCCGCGCAAAAGTATAGCTCCCTCGATACAACTCGTGTAGGCATCTTTGGGATGTCAGCCGGAGGACAAAGCTCCATGGGAGCCTTGCTCTTTCATCCGGAGTTTTACAAAGTGGCCGTTTCTTCGGTTGGTTGCCACGACAACCGCATGGACAAAATCTGGTGGAACGAACAGTGGATGGGCAAACTCGGCCCGCACTATGCCGAAAGCTCTAACGTGGTGCATGCAAACAAACTGCAAGGAAAGCTCCTGCTCATTGGCGGTGAGCTGGACGACAACGTGGACCCTGCCTCTACCACGCAGGTGGTGGATGCGCTCATCAAAGCCAACAAGAACTTCGATTACCTGCTGGTGCCCGGCATGGCCCACGGCACGGGCGGCGACTTCGGCGAGCGCAAGCGACGCGACTTCTTTGTGAAGCACCTGCTGGGCGTAGATCCACCGGAGTGGGTAAACAAACAGCAAACCGGCAATGCGGCCATTGGGTCGGCGAGTGCGACGAAGTAGGGTATGTTTGCACGCTCTGTACCTATGGCTCAAAGCCCTTACGAGGGGCAGGTCTGTTTCATTCAATCTTTTTGTCAGCCTGAAAGGATCTTGTGGGCGAGTAGCGAAAGCTGCATTGCCTTTCAACCAAGATTCTTAACAGAATGACAATAGTTGTGGTACCTGTTTTCTTACAATGAAACTACCCTGATACGAGAAGGTATACTAGCCTTTAGCCTATAAATATAAAAAGCCCTCCGGGGACCCTTTACAAAGGGATGTCGGAGGGCTTTTATGCTATACCTTTAGTCGACAGGTTACAGCGCCTGCTGCCGGATGGCTTCCACCCCGGCAAGTGTCCGCTCCAGCGGCTCGCCCAGTATGCGGCTGCCGTTTTCAGTAATCAGCAGGTCGTCTTCGATGCGGATGCCGCCAAAGTCACGGTAACTATCCAGTAAGTCGAAGTTGATGAATTGTTGGGCTATCTTGTCGTTACGTCGCATGTCGATCAGTTCGGGGATGATGTAGATGCCCGGCTCCACCGTCAGCACAAAACCTGGCTCTAGTGCGCGGCCCAAGCGCAGCGACTTGAGCCCGAATTCGGTGCTCTTGCGCAGTTCCGGGGTATAGCCCACGTATTGCTCGCCCAGGTTTTCCATGTCGTGCACGTCCATGCCCATCATGTGGCCCAGGCCGCACTGGAAGAACATGGTATGCGCGCCTGCCTGTACTGCTTCTTCGGTATCGCCGCGCATCAACCCCACTTGTTTCAGCCCGTCTGTGAGTTTGTGGCAGGCCAGCAGGTGCACGTCTTTGTAGAGCATGCCCGGCTTCAGGGCGGCCATGGCCGCTTCGTGCGTCTCCAGCACCACCTGGTATAGTTCGCGCTGCCGCTCTGTAAAAGTGGGTCCAACCGGGAAGGTACGGGTCATGTCGCCGGCATAGCCTGCTGTAGTCTGGATGCCGGCATCGAGCAGGAGCATGTCGCCAGCCTTGAGGGTGTTGCCGCGGTAGTGGTTGTGCAGGATCTGCCCCTGCGTGGTGCAAATCACGGGGAAGGAGAGGAGGTTGCCTGTCGCTTCTGCATAGCGAACCGCTTCCGCTGCCACTTCATGCTCTTTCATGCCTTCGCGGGCAAACTGCATCACGTTGCGGTGCATGCGCGAAGTATAGGTAACGGCCCGTTCAATCTTCTCTATTTCAGCATCGGATTTAATGGAACGCTGCGCCACCACGGACTGTATCAAGGGCAGACTCGGTTCCAGTACCGCTTTTCCGGTCAAGGCCTGTAGCTTGAGTTGGTGCTCGGGGCGGTAAGGCGGCAGGTAGTGCAACGTTTTTGCTCCTGCCAGGTAGTCGGCAATCTTTTCTGTTGGCAACACCTTGTGCACGCCCACCTGATCGGCTAGAGAGGCCAGGCTGGGCAGCGGGCCCGTCCACACCACATCGTCTATACTTTGCTCCGGCCCGAAAAGGATCGCTTCGTTCCGGTCTATATCGATTACGCCTGTTAAGTCAGCCAAGTCCAGCCCGAAATAGTACCGGAAGGTGCTGTCCTGGTAAAAGGGGTACCAGTTGTCTTTGTAGTTCATACCGGCTTCCTCGTTGCCCAGGAGCAGGACCAGTCCACTGCCGAGTTGTTGCTTCAGTTGCTGGCGGCGCTGGGTATAGGTGTTTGCATCAAACATATGAGATAGATCAAATTAGGTTTATACTTTGTTTACAGTTGCCTGTCGGCGGAAATCGCGCGGGGTAATGCCGATGGTCTTGATAAATACCCGGTTAAAGTGCGACAGGTTGGCAAAGCCGCAGGTAAAGGCGATGCTGGCAATGGTCTGGTCAGAGTGTAAAAGGGCCTGGCAGGCATTGCTCAAGCGTAGCTCGTTCAGAAAAGTGACCAGGGTTTTGCGGGTGCGTTCTTTAAAAAAACGGCAGAAGGCTTCGCGGCTCATGTTGGCGACCGAGGCCACTTCTTCGAGGCTGAGCTGCCGGTGGCTTTCTTCTACCAGAAACCGCAGCACCTGCTCCATGCGCTTGCCTTCGCGCTCGCTCAGGTTGTGCATCTGGTCGGCCAGGTTCAGGCGCTGCAGCTGAGACTTGTGCATGAGCTCTTCTACCAATTGCAGGGCACTCAGAACTTTCTCCAGCTTGTCTTTATGTTGCAGCTGCCGTACCTGTTGCACAAAGTTTTCCTGCTCCGCCAGGCACACCTTATAACAGCCGCTCAGTTGCTCAAAAAACTCCTTTACTTCCTGTAGTTCTTCGGACGCCCAAAACTCCCCGCCAAAGGCGCGCAGGTCAAAAAACAGGATGATGCTATGGCTCTGCCGGGCCTGGTCGGGCTGATAGTACACGTCGTCGCTCCGGAACACGTGGGGCACGTTCTGGCCCAGCAGGAAAATATCGCCTGGCCCGAAGCGACCAATGTAGTCGCCCACGATCAGTTTGCCTTCGCCTTCCAGAATGCAGCTCAGCTGAATTTCGGGGTGCTGGTGCAGTTTATCGTAGAAGTAGGGCTGGCAGTCCACCTGGTAGCGGATCAGCTCCCGGCTCGGCTTCGGTATTTTAAACGGGATGACCTTCATGCTGGTACCATGTTAGCTAATATCCGGATCACTTGCAAAATACAGGTCAATATTCTATCAGATATTACTAATCCAGTACAGGATTTTGCTTATCGTATACTATACCTTTATGATAGAACCAAACCACTTCTTATC
>NZ_JSYF01000184.1:0-7638 GCF_054824225.1 Pontibacter sp. HJ8 | reverse complement strand
TATAATCCTTCCGGGAAAGAGGTATCCCGGAATTTGCCTGAAAAGTATACCTTTGCTTTGGAGGTATACATGAGTACAGTCAAGACCCTGAAAACGCTTAAGGCACCGAAGGCTCCGGTCAAAGCACCCAAACCACCTAAACCACCTGTTCAGCGCAAAAAAAAGAAGAAAAAGCAATCCAGCCTGCCTTTTCTGATCGCGCTTGGTGTCATGGGAGCGGTGGGCCTGCTGGTGCTGTATGTGGAGTTGTTTGCAGAGAAAAAGCAGCCGGTATGGCCCGAAGGACATAGTGTCGTGTTGGGTAAAAGTCTGTTGGGGGTGGATGTGTCACGCTACCAGCGTAAAGTAGATTGGCAAAAAGTAAAGGAGAACGATGTTTCGTTTGCCTTCATCAAAGCAACCGAAGGCGCCAAACTCAAGGACAGTTACTTTGGCCGGAATTGGGAAAATACCATCAAAGCCGGGATTATCAGGGGAGCTTATCATTTCTACCTGCCGCATGTGAAGCCGGATGTACAGGCCAGAAACTACATCAGCACCGTGACGCTGCAACCCGGCGACCTGCCGCCTGTGCTGGATGTGGAAGTGAGGGGGCGCAAACCGCTCAATCACCTTCGTGGCGACCTGAAAGAATGGCTGGTGCTGGTTGAGCGTGCGTATGGGGTTAAACCGATCCTGTATACCGGCTATAGCTTTTATAAAGATTACCTCGAAGGGTATTTTGACGAATATCCGCTCTGGATCGCCCACTACGATGTGCCGGAACTGGCCATACAGCGCAATGAGCGCACCTTGCTCTCTTTCTGGCAACACACAGACAAAGGCGTGATTGATGGAATTGAAGGAACAGTGGACTGTAACATCTTTTACGGCAGCCGGCAGGAACTCCGGAAGGTATGCCTGCAGCCCAAAGAAGTACAGGAAAGAGCAACAGGCGCAGCTTTATAGCCGCGCCTGTTGCTTTTCATGTAGCCTGAGTCTGGTTGCTACCAGTCCGTGTTCCACCTGTTCTGTGCGGTGTTGAATTCGCGCGGGCCACGGCGGCTCCTGTCTGGGTTGTTCTGCTCTATATACCCGGCTTCGCCGTAATCGCCGGTGCCATAATGGCCTGGGGTAGTGCGGTGGTAGCCGCTGCCCATGTAGTTGCCCTGATCATCGCCATAGTTGGAGCTGTAATAGTCGTCGCGTTCAAAATTATACCTGCCCTGGCCGCTGCTGCCCTGAAACCTGCGGGAAGTATCCTGGCCGTACAGGTCATCCTGATCCTGGCGGTAGCCTCTTCCGCTTCCGCCGGCTCTTTGCTGCTCACGTCCGTATGCGCCTCCCCGGTCATAGCTCTCATTTCCGAAGGAACTGTAGCCTCTGGGATTATAGCCGCGTTCTCGTTCCCTGCCCGGGGAGCTCGTGCCACTGTCAAAGGGATGGCCCGAATCATGGCGTCCGCCTCGTATATCGCCAAAGCCCTGGGCGCCGCCGTAGCTGCCCATGTTGCCATAGTTGCGGGAAGTGCTGTAGGTATCGCTGTCGGTTATGTTGATGTTGGTATAGTCGCGGCGGGCGTTGCCCATTTCATGGCCCTGGTTGCCGCGGGTACCCCAGTTTCCTTCGTTGCCATAGTACCCGGAGTGGTAGCCTGTGTCCTGCTCCGGATGGCGGTATCGTTCCGTACGATGGGTATGGAAACCGCCTTCGTGTTGTCCGTAATCACGGTCTGATTGATTTCTGTTCATAGCTTCTATAGGTTTAGTGGTGGTAATCACTACACTATACTATAACGAAGCGAAATAACAGGGGTTGAGTCACTTCCCGGAAGGCCCTCCCGGAGGGGTTTCCTGTTATCGAAACCGGGCTGTCAGGGGATTATCCGCAACCGTGCTCTCTAAAGAGGTGCTCGCTTTGGGCAGGCGTTTTTGAACCAATGGGATGTCGTGTTTGCGGGTACTTTCCTGATAGGGTTTGTAGCCAAACATCAAAAATCCGGTGGAGACAGCTGCCGCAACAATTGTAATCACAATGGCCACATACCGGATGCCGTCATACAAGCCATGGCGGGTGCGCCAGATGAGCAGGCGAAGCGGTTGCAGCACTGGTTGCAGGATCGCCGCATGCAGGATGTTGTGGCGTACCCATTCAATAAATTTCTCCTGCCCGATCACCAGTACGCTGCCCACGATCATCACGTTTACCAGCGAGAACATGACCATCATCTGCACATAAGGGTTGTTGTAGACGTGGCCATAAATGTGCTGCGTGTAGGCAATCGCCCCCAGTATACCGGCACATAGCAGGAAGTTGGGGAGGCTGAGTAACCAGTTGTTTTTCGGTTTATCATCCTTCGGTGTCGGGATGTAAGGTACCCTAACCCGGAAGATGGAATAGATGAGGCCCAGCAAAAAGATCCACCAGGTGCCGGTGCGCAGTATACCCCCGAACAGGTGGAAGCCTTTCTCATTTTTCTCATGCAGCCAGCGCTGTGCGTATTGCCTAATACAGATGGAGATCAGGAAGAAGGGCGAAAACATGATCAGGAACTCACCCAGCGACACATACCACGGAAACTCCGCCAGCACCAGCGACAGCGTAGGGATCATGAAATCGAACAGGTTGAATACCCCGAAGAGGTAGTACATGGGCAAGGTGAAGTAGTGGATCTTCTGGCGCCACGTAAATTTGCTGAAAAGCCTGGGGTATACCGTGAACAGCAGCTCAAAGGTGCCGCGGCTCCACTTCACCTGTTGTTTGTAGTAGGCGGCCAGGGTACCGGGAACGAGTCCGCGCGTCAGTATTTTGGGCACATACACCGATTTCCATCCTTTGGCATGCAGCTGCATGGCTGTGTGCATGTCTTCGGCCAGACCAGCCGCGTGCCCGCCAATGCTGTCGAGGGCGCTGCGGCGGAAAGTACAGTTGGCGCCGATGGCCTGCACCGTACCGTGTGCGTTCATGCCCATCATCATGGGGCCGTAGAAGCTGTAGGTCTGCTCGGCGGCCCCATAGGCCACCAGGCTTTCTTTCTGGTTGCTGTACGCCTGCACGCACTGTACATAGCCGATCTCCGGATCTTCGAAGTAAGGGAGCACCTCGTCCAGGAACTCGGGCACCGGCACGTGGTCAGGATCTAACACAAGACATATGTCGCCGGTCGCCTGCCGGAGCGCGTTGTTGATGTTGCCGGCTTTAGCATCCACTTTAATAGTTCGGGTGACGTGGATCACACCCAGCCGCAGGCATTGGGCCTTCAGGTAGGGATCGTCGCCTTCGTCGCAGAGGTAAGTGGTGTGGGGGTAGCGTATGCGCTGTATGGCTTCCAGGGTGTTCACGATCATGTCATGCGGCTCGCCGGGGCAGGCCGTTGTGAGCACGTCCACCGTAAAGCTTGTGCGCAAGGGCGGTTTCACGGGCACACTCACCGAATAGTAATGATACCACTCGTGCAGGGTGCGCAGCAGTTTAAAGAAAAGCGCCGTGGTCAGCAGCACATACAGCGGCGTATAACCCACATGGTCTTTGTCCAGGAACCAGTACAGGAACAGCGCCATCGTCACCAGACCCAGTATGATCATGAGCCGGATGGTCAGGACATCCTTTGGCTTAGGCGTTATACCTGGTATGGCTGTAGGCTGCTCTTGTTGATGTTTGGTAAACGTATACATCAGTAAGAAAAGTCGTAAATCGTTTTTAGAGTGAAAAAGAAAGCTCCGCAGTATCAGTTACATGGCGGAGCGAAGGTAATGAGGCAATAACATCTCGACTTTATACTCGTATTAGCCTCAAAAGTTCTTCTTTCTCCACGTAAAAGAACTATCTGTCTATTAAGCAAAATCTTATACATGTTTACCCCCCATTTGCCGGCAGTGCTCATTCGGTATGCAATTTACCTTGCCACGCTGACCTTGTTTGTTTCCTGTTCTACAGAAGCTGCTGATAACCAGCGCTATATACCCAAAGGCAGAAAAGTGGAGGTAGTAAGGAATGAAGGCAAGTTCACGCTGTATAAAGACGGCGAACCCTACTTTATAAAAGGGGCAGCCGGGTACGAGCATTTTGACCGCGTAAAGGCCTATGGGGGCAATTCTGTGCGGGTTTGGGACTCAAATGATGCCCAGCGCATACTCGACGAGGCGCACGCGCAGGGGCTCACTGTCATGTTGGGACTCTGGATGGAGCGCGAGCGGGAAGGCTTCAACTACTACGACAAGGAAGAGGTGGCAGCGCAGAAGGAGCGGTTGCGGCAGGAAGTGCTTAAATACAAAGATCATCCGGCCCTGCTGATGTGGGTGGTGGGCAACGAGCTATATGCCGAAGGGTCCAATGTGAAGGTATGGGATGCCGTGAACGGTATTGCCGAAATGATCCACGAAATAGATCCGGATCATCCTACTACTACTACTGTTATGAACGTGCCGGAGAAGGTGGTCAACCTGATCAAGCGGCGTTGCCCGGCCATCGACATTATCTCCATCAACGCTTTTGGCGCCATGCACGAACTGGTGGACGAGCTGCACAATACCGACTGGGACGGACCTTACATTATCTCTGAATTTGGCGGCAGAGGCTACTGGGAGGCCTATACCACCTGGTGGTATGCCCCAATCGAACAGACAAGTTCTGAAAAAGCTGCCTTTGCACGCACCCGCTACGAGCGCACCGTGCTGGCAGACAAAGACCGCTGCCTGGGTGCGTATGTGTTCATGTGGGGTTACAAGTATGAGACCACGCCCACCTGGTTCAGCCTGATGACCGAGACGGGTGAAGAGACCGAACTGGTTCAGGTCATGCGGGAGCTATGGACCGGCAACACGGATTTTAACAAGGCCCCCCATATTGCCTATCTCTCCCTCAAAGACATCTTCCCGGCCGACCAGGTACACCTGAAACCCGGCGAGGAATGCTCGGCTGCCGTCATTGCCACAGACCCGGAAGGCGACACGCTGCAGGTAAGGTGGGAGGTGCTGCCCGAAACAGTAAGTGAGGACGGCAATGCCATCAAGGAAGAGAAACCGGACCCGCTGCAGGGAATAGTAGGCAAAGCAGAAGGCGGTAAAGTTGCCCTGAAAGCTCCGCAAAAGGATGGCGCCTACAGGCTCTATGCCTATGTGTATGACGGGCAGGGGAATGTAGCCACGGCTAACTTTCCTTTCTATGTGAAAACAAACGCGGCCTATAGCTCCGCACTGGATTTCTATTAGGACAATGCTCTCCTAACCCATCACCAGTCCGGTTATATGTGCATGATCAGCAATGCCTTTTTTTGCAGGTTGCCTGTTGGATAAGTGCTATAACCAATTCTGCCATTTAGGAGTAAATGTTTTACCTCAGTTTGGAACTGGAGTAGTACAATTTGGAATGCCCTGTTTACAGGTGCCTCTCAGGGCCTGCTGCTGCCTGCTGAAGTATCATTCGATTTTTTACTGGTGACTGACTTAAAACAAATGAGCAAAGAAATAAATAATGTAAAAATAAAGTCCAAAGTCGTGGAGGAGCAGGAGCTGGCGCATACCTTTTATAAAGAGGCACTGGCCCTGCTGGTGAAAAGCGGCGCGAAGTTCCTGGTAGGAGGAGGCTTTGCACTGGATATGTATACCGGCATCAAGCGTGCCACCAAAGACCTGGACGTGTTCTGCAAAGCCGGGGAGTGCCCCCGCATCCTCAAAACCTTTGCAGAGAGCGGTTATGATACCCAAATGACGGACGCCCGCTGGCTGGGCAAAGCCAAAAAAGGGGAGAACCTGGTCGACCTGATCTTTAACAACCCGGGAAGCATGTGCCCGGTGGATGACAGGTGGTTTGAGCATGCGGTGGAAGGAGAGCTGTATGGCGTAAAGTTAAAGTTCATGCCGGCCGAGGAGCTGATCTGGTGCAAGCTCTACGTGCAGAACCGCGAACGCTACGATGGCTCGGATATCAACCATATCTTATTGCGCTACGGTGATAAGCTGAACTGGAACCGGCTGTGGGTATACACCGAGCAGCACTGGCAACTGCTGCTGGCCCAGTTCCTAAGCTTCCAGTTCGTATACCCTTCTGAGCGTGATATCATACCGCGCTGGCTGATGGATGAGCTGCTGTTGCGTGCCCGGGAGCAGTACGAAGTTGAGACGCCCGTGGAGAAGATCTGCCGCGGACCGTTCATTGATCAGACTCAGTACGCCGTCGACATCACCGAGTGGGATTACAAAGTGGTGACGATCAGAACCATATAGCCAAAGGGCAAAAAGGATAGGAGAGAAAGCTCTTGACAGAGACGATATCCTCCTAAACAAAAGGAGGCGCAGCTAAGACCAGCTGCGCCTCCTTTTGTTTTATGTGAGGTATAGCCTGAATTTATTTCAATTCATTCTACAGCAGTAAGGCTAGGTTATCCCAGATCAGGTATACTTTGTTCGTGTACCTCTTCTGAAGTAAGCTCGAATATAGGCGGGGTAGGGATATCGAGCATACCCAGGTAAATGTAGAGTTGCGCGCGGTGGTGGATCTCGTGCTCTACCAGTGCCCGCAGCCATTTCCAAAGGGTTATCTTTCCTCCACCCGGAGTGTCTATTTTCTTTTGCAAATCCTCATCGAGCAGGCTTTGGAAGATGGTGATGCTTTCCTGGTGTTTCGCCCGAAAGAAGCGGAGCACCTCTTCAGGGCCATCGGCCAGCTCTTTACCACAACCAAGGTAGGCGGCAGATTTGTCCAGCGCAGTTTGGGCGTACAGGTAGCGCTCGATGGCAGCGATGTGGCGGATGATGTCTGCTATCGTAAACTTGCCTTCTTTGTAAGTCCAATCATAAAGTTCAAGGGGGATGCAGGCGATCACACGCTCGGTGCGTTGCCTGATCCTGCCGTAGTAGTCCAGAAAAGAGTTTAGGCTGCTGATTTCCATGTTGCTATACTTTATAATTGGTAAACTGTATACCTGTCAGTTAATGTTACTCCTCCGCTCCAGCAAAATCGTATTGCGCCAGACGCCATGCAGTTCGGCTACACGCTCCCGGTAACCGATCTCCCGGAAGCCATGACGTCGTTGTAGCCGGATGCTGGCAGTATTCTCCGGGAAAGTGGAAGACTGCAGCGTCCAGATGCCGTTTGCTTCGCTTTCCTGTATCAGCTGCTGCATAAGCAAATGGGCTATCCCTTTCCCCCGGTGCGGAGCACTCAGATAGATGCTAAACTCGGCCACACCCCGGTAGCAGTGCCGTGCCGAAACAGGGGATAAGGCTACCCAGCCCAGCACCTCGCCGGCCACTACCGCCACCAGCCTGCTATGTGGATGATGGCTCTTGTCCCAGTCCTCCCAGGTGGGTACCGCTGTGTTAAAAGTGGCCTGACCACTTTCCAGGCCTTCGGCATATATGCTGAGCACTGCCTGCGCATGCTCCGGCAGCATAGGTATAACCTGTATCGTCATCTACTTCCAGACAAGTATCAAGGTGCCGCAGAGTATAACCCCCATACCAAGCAGCAGGCGCGGCGTGAGCGGCTCGTTCAACAGAAAATAAGACAGCAGCACGGTAACCAGTATACCCGCCCTGTCAATGGTTGCCACGATAGAGACATCGGCTGTTTTTATGGCTTTGAAGTACAGGATCCAGTACACGGCTGTGCAGGCGCCGGCCAGTACAAACCAAAGCAGGGTTTTGCTATCGATCAGCT
>NZ_JSYF01000183.1:0-6720 GCF_054824225.1 Pontibacter sp. HJ8 | reverse complement strand
GATAACCTTGCCGCCGTACCAGCTTGCCCAAGTGGTTTAATCTCTTCGAATTACAATAAATTCCAATTCAAGCACAACCGATCAAATTTAATCCGGTGGAAGTATACTAAACTGAAAGCTTTGACATTAGGTATAGAGGCATTTACAAATTTCAATGCAAATAAAATAGTATTATACAATTTAAGGCATCCCTGAAAAACGAAAGCTATATGCCATTCAAAAGAATCAGACTCCGGGGCAAAACCCAGGAAATCAGTTTTTTAGGTATTCGCCAGTCAAGAGCCGGGGCCTACCCCAGCCCTGTCTCTGTATTTTTCAATTATTAAGAATTAAAACGATGGAAGTAACCAACCACAACTATCAGAACCTACATATAACAGTAGTTAAAGGACTCCTGAAAAAGCAGGAATTGAAAGCGGTCGGCCAGGCACTGGCTGCAGCGCCACCCCATACCACGCGGCAGCTCTGGCTGGATTGCTCACACGTACACCGGGATCAACTCTCGAACAGCAGCGTGTACGCCTTTGTAAACGAGCTGCTCAAAATCAAAAGGGAACAGGTGAAAGTCATTGTATGCGGTATGGACCACGCCACGGAGCGACTGTTCAGGCTTCTGAATCTGGACATGCACTTTACAAAGGCAAAAACACTGGAGGAAGCCTGCCCGCTTCCCAGCCCGGAGGCAGTCGTGGCCTAAAAAAGTATTTCCAACATAGAAAAAGCACCCGGATTCCTCCGGGTGCTTTTTATTTATCTGCCGGTTAGAAAGCCCCACACTGACAGTTGTCTGCGGTTCTTTCCGCTATTCCGTACTACTACGCACCAAACTACTGACAACCAGTGTATTATAGTTAAATAATCCAATCCAATAAATACAGCAAGGCATATAAGCTAAGTATAAGTTCTCAATCTATACAGTAGAATCACGGATTTTGCTGTGCAGGTGCTTACCTACTCAACTTTACAACGTTTAATAAAATACAATTAAGCAAGAGGCACACATCCCTGTGTTTCAGATACTTCAGGACCTGGTAGCACGACAGGTAGATCTTTGAACAGGAGGGCCGGTAAGCTCTTACCACGGCGCCTGCCCATCCCAACTGGCAAATTCATCCTTGAGCAGTATACATCAATCCTACTGAAATGGAAATCACAGTTCAATCATATACAGGGCTTACAGTCGTAGTGGCGCAGGGATTGCTCAACGAGAGCACTTTCTCAGAAATAGATGAAGCGATAAAGCGTGCTCCCCAGGATACCAGAAAGCAGGTATGGCTGGAAGGTACGCACATACAACACATTCAGCTGACCCAAACCTGTCTATGCACTTTCATTGACAAGTTGCTTATGCTTCGCAAACAAGGCATCCCGGTTGTCCTGTTCGGGGCGCGTGAGAGTACCCAGCGTATGCTAAAACTCCTGCAGCTGGACAAACTGTTCCGGCAGGTGCCCACGCTGGAAGACGCCTACCTGCTCCTCAATAAACAGCCCGAAAGCACAGAAGCAGCAGTGCGTTAGCCGGCCATCTGGCAAGCTATTTCAAGAATCTGCGCAAAGTTTAGAAAGAAAACCAGGTCCGCTACGCCAACCTGGCAAACGCAGGTATGGTGATCGGTATGATGCTTTCCTCTTCGTCGACCAGACCACAGCGCTGCATCCACTCTCAAAATAAGTAACATCCAAAGCTAAAAAGCGCCAGGGCTGCATTGCCCCGGCGCTTTTACTTTTTACAGGCTCATGGTCAGGATCTGCTCCACGTCAGCCACCTGGATGTCGCCGCGCTCGCCCAGGTTCTTTACGCCGCGCTTCTCAAAGCGCCGGACGATCTCCTGTATGGTTGCCTTGTCCACCTCGTAGTCCTTCAGCCGGGTGGGTATATCCAGCGATTCAAAGAAATGAACGGTAGCCTGCACGGTCGCTTCCATGCGCTCCTCGTCATTGCCCTGCGTGATCTGCCATACCCGCTCCCCGTACTGCAGCAGCTTCTCGCGCTTGGTGTCGCGCTTGTAGCGCAGCAGCGAGGGCAGCACAATGGCCAGCGTACGGGCGTGGTCGATGCCGTGCAGGGCGGTGAGCTCGTGGCCGATCATGTGCGTGGCCCAGTCGGTGGGTACTCCTACCCGGATCACCCCGTTCAGCGCCATGGTGGCACACCACATGATGTTGGCAGCCGTGTCGTAATCCGTGGGGTGCTGCAAAGCTTTCGGTCCCTCCTCTTTCAGCGTGATCAGGATGGACTCTGCCAGGCGGTCCTGCAGCGGGGCATTGACCGGGTAGGTCAGGTACTGCTCCAGCACGTGCGTAAAGGCATCTGCGATCCCGTTGCTGAGCTGGCGCAGCGGCAGCGAAAAGGTGGTTTCCGGATCCAGGATGGAGAACTTTGGAAAAGTGAGCGGGGAGC
This sequence comes from Pontibacter sp. HJ8, assembly GCF_054824225.1. Classification (NCBI taxonomy): domain Bacteria; kingdom Pseudomonadati; phylum Bacteroidota; class Cytophagia; order Cytophagales; family Hymenobacteraceae; genus Pontibacter; species Pontibacter sp. HJ8. The sequence continues at coordinate 4,319 of NZ_JSYF01000183.1, read as the reverse complement.
CGAAGGAGAACTTCTCCCGGGTCTCTTCCCGCGTGATCACAGAGCCGGAGTTCATCTCGGAGCCGGTAGCAGGCAGCGTAAGCACAGCACCAAACGGTAATGCTTTGGTAAGCGGCACTTTCTCCGAGCAGATTCTCCAGGGGTCACCGCCCTCAAACGGTATGGCGGCCACGATGAACTTGACACCATCTATCACAGAGCCTCCTCCTACAGCCAGCACAAAATCTATTTGTTCTTTTTTTGCCAGTTCTACGGCCTGCATCAGGGTTTCGTAACGGGGATTGGGCTCTATACCGCCAAACTCCACGATCGTATGGCCTTTAAGCGCGTTGGTGACCTGCTCGTATACGCCATTCTTTTTGATGCTCCCGCCGCCATAGGCCATGAGTATGCGGGCGTTGGCCGGCACCTCGGCAGTCAGGGCCGCTATCTGCCCTTTTCCGAAAATGATCTTAACCGGATTATAAAAATTGAAATTGTTCATATCTCTAGTGTATGCTGATTGATCGATTATCACTTACTATAGGCTGCTACTTTAACGAGCAGCTTGCCTGTATTCTCTCCTCTGAACAAGCCAAAAAATGCCTGCGGCAGCTTGTCGAATCCTTCTACCACATGCTCTTCGTACTGCAATTTACCAGCTTTTAGCCAGTTTGCCAGTTCTTTGGCTGCTTCCCCGAAATGTGCTGCATAGTCACCTACAATGAAGCCTTTCATCAAAGCGCTCTTGGTCAGCAGGATAGGCTCCACCCGCGGGCCGGTGGGTCGTGTGGTGGCATTGTAAAGCGCGATCTGGCCACAGATGGCTATGCGGGCGAATTTGTTCAGCAAGGTATAGACGGCATCCGAAATCTCCCCTCCCACATTGTCAAAATAGATATCCACGCCGGCAGGGCAGGCTGCTGCCAGTGCCTGGGACATGTTTTCGATGGTCTTGTAATTGATGGCGGCATCAAAGCCCAGGTCATTTTGCAGGTAAGCGGTCTTTTCATCGGAGCCGGCTATACCTACCACCCGGCAGCCTCTCAGCTTCGCGATCTGGCCGACGACCGTCCCTACCGCTCCCGCAGCGCCTGATACCACGACGGTCTCTCCTTCCCTGGGCTGCCCGATGTACTGCAGGCCACAGTAGGCTGTCAGTCCCGGCATGCCCAGTATACCCAGGTGGTAGCTCAGCGGCGCCAGTTGCGGGTCCAGCTGGCTGAGCCCTTTGCCGTCAGAGACACTGTAGGTTTGCCAGGGCAGGTTGCCCAGCACCACCGCGCCGGTGGTATACCTGTCATGCCGGCTTTCGACGACCTCTGCCACCACGCCGCCCCGGATGGGCTCGTTCAGGTTGTAAGGAGGCACATAGGATTTGGCGTCGCTCATGCGGCCGCGCATTTACGGGTCGACTGATACGTACAGCGCCTTCAGCAGCAGCTGCCCCTCTTGCAAGTCCGGCAGTTGCTCTTCCCTGAACTCAAAATTTCCCTCTGTCGGCATGCCCTGCGGGCGACTCTTCAATAGTATGCTCTTTGTCTTCATCTGCTTGTCTTTGCTATACCTATACCTATCCTATAGTGTATGCAAAACTCCAGGCAGAGGTTATGGTTACGGGTAAATAAGCCAGGTATAGCCCATGGCGGAAACAGGAAAGGCTCCCGCGGTGGGAGCCTTTCCTGTTGTATGTTATCAGCTGTGTGGTATCAGCCGCAACCGGATTTATAAAATGCCTGCGGTTTGTTGTTCGGCCACCGCGCCGGTACCCTGGTAGTTTTGCAGGAAAAGGGCCAACTTGTCCATCGTCTGGTTCAATTCCTGCACCTGCGGCAGGTATACGATGCGAAAATGGTCCGGCTGCTGCCAGTTAAAACCGCTGCCCTGCACCAGCAGCACATGCTGCTCCCGCAGAAAATCCAGCACAAAAGCCTGGTCGTCCCGGATCCTATACCTGCTGACATCGATCTTGGGGAAGAGGTAAAAGGCGCCTTTGGGTTTCACACAGGTGATGCCAGGTATAGCGATGAGTTTTTCGTAGCAACTGTCGCGTTGCTGCCGGAGCCTGCCTGTGGGCTGCACCAGGTCGTGCATGTGCTGCGGCCCTTCGAGCGCCGCCTGTATGCCATACTGCGCCGGCACGTTGCTGCATACCCGCAGGCTGGCCATCGTGTTCAGGCCATCGATGTAGCTCCTGGCCTTGGCCTTGTTGCCGCTCACCAGCATCCAGCCCGCCCGGAAGCCCGCTGCCAGGTAGTTCTTGGACAAACCGCTGAACGTTACTGTCAGTACTTCATCCGAGAAGGTAGCGGTAGAGCGGTAGTCCACTTCATCATAGAGAATCTTGTCATAGATCTCATCCGAGAACACGACCAGGTTGTGTTCTGCTGCCAGTTCAACCAGTTCCTGCAGCAGCTCAGGCGCGTATACCGCACCAGTCGGGTTGTTTGGGTTGATGATGACAAGAGCCTTTGTGCGGCTCGTTATTTTGCGCCGGATGTCGCCCAGGTCCGGGTTCCAGTCCGATGCCTCGTCGCAGAGGTAGTGCACCGCCTTGCCTCCCGAGAAGCGCACTGCTGCCGTCCAGAGCGGGTAGTCCGGGGAAGGCACCAGCACCTCGTCCCCGTCATTGAGCAACCCTTGTACCGCATGCAGGATCAGCTCGCTCACCCCGTTCCCAATGGAAATATCATCTGTATGAATGCCGGCTATACCTTTCGCGGCATAGTAATTTTTGATTGCTTCGCGGGCTGAGAGAATACCTTTGTGATCAGAATAACCCTGGGCATGCCGCAGGTTATCCACTACATTTTGGATCACCTCATCCGGCGCGTTAAAGCCGAAGGGGGCCGGGTTGCCGATGTTCAGCTTGGTGATGCGGTGGCCTTGCAGTTCCAACTCCTTCGCCTTCTCGTAGATGGGCCCGCACAGTTCGTAATGAACAGCCTCGAGCCGCCTGCTGCTTTGTATCATGTCATCCTAAATTTTTCCAAAATTAACGTTTTGCCCCACATTCCAAGCAGCAATCCACCGCGAATAGCAAATCTGCCATCCGCTAACAAAACAGCAGCAGATTTTAATTCCGGCGCCAGCACTCCCCTGGCTACACATCTGCTACAACGCCCTCCGGAAATAGTTGAGGCTCCTGTTTATGCAGGAGCCTCACCATACAGTTATACTTTAATACAACTACTTTCCGCCGTTGGCTTTCAGATCGTTGATACAATTCTGATCCAGCACCGGGGTATAACCGCCCAGCAGGTTCTGCACGACATTGCCCGTCTCCACAGTATAATGCATCAGGCACTTGGTGTTGTCGCAGTGGCGGCCATGCGGCGCATCCTGGTGGGGCTGCTGCATGGGGGTGCCGGCATTCACCAGGCCCAGAATGTGCCCCAGCTCATGCTGCAGGATCACGCTCTCCAGCCGGGCTCTGTCCGGCTGGCCGATCCCTCCGGACATGCTGCGGATGGTGTGCTCAAACAAAGCCATGGAGGTGTTGCGGTAAGCTACTCCCAGCACCTTGCTGTTGTCGGTATCCTCCGCATACTTGCTGTCAGCAAAGAAAAAGTAGATGGCAATCGTATCAGGCCGGGTATACTCAGTCCGGTAGCTTTCTTCTATACCTGCCAGGTCCTTGACAGAGTAAGCGCTTTTGCCCGGCGCCGGTATGGCGGCCTGCTTCACAATGATCCCGCCGGGCTTATTCATGTATTTCTCCATCCAGCTGCGCAGGTTGCTGACAGCCGCCGCCGTGGGCTCAAAGCCCTGTGCATACTGCAGCTCCACCACGACCTTGCTGTACTTTTCTGCCGAAAGCAGATCGCGGGCACTCTCTCCCACTGCTTTCTTGTTCAGAACATGGCTTGGGTTGGCGTCCTCATCAGAGTCTTTGTCACAGGAACTTAATACAAGGGCGGGCAGCAGCGCAAAAAGCAAGGCTGCCTTTTTGGTTTTGTTGAAAAGGTTAGAAATCATAGCGGGTGAATTGGTTGGTACATACTCTTGCAGCCACAATATCTACTGCAACTGCAGCAGCTTCAACGTATAAATATAGGAAACGGCTATACCTCACCCTCATTTTCCTTGCGCAAGCCAACAACTCCGTCGGATATTACAACACAGGCTGTAGTTCTTCTACTGCAAAGTTTCCTTCCGGCAGCAGCCGCACCCGATATAGCCTGTCAAACCCTTCGGCCAGTGTGGGCCGGACCAGCCGCTTTTGGGTGCCGTAGATGCCCCGCTCGGGTATAAGTTGCTTCCCGCTTCGCTGGCTGTTACGCGCTACTGCTTCCTTCACGCCCGTCTCAAAATAGTAGCCCACCACCTCATAGCGTGCC
>NZ_JSYF01000182.1:0-10906 GCF_054824225.1 Pontibacter sp. HJ8 | reverse complement strand
CCATCAATACACCAATTGCTACTTCGATTGCTACCAGCAAAAGCATCCAGTTTGTCAGTACTCTCAGTTGGCGGTCTCTGAGCTTATACACGGTATAGGCCATGTAAAGATTGATCGCCAACAACAAAATAGAAAAAGAACGATGAATGTAGAAGCTTACCCCCAGCTGATCTACCCATAGATCCCGGTTGCTTCCGTGCATGTCAAAAGCAATGATATCTACTTCTTCCCTTACCTGCGTTCCAAGTAAGATCTGGGCAAATGTAGCGAGTGTCACCACTCCTATCACGACAAAAAGCTTTGGAGAGTATTCAAAACGTTTTGTTATAGAACCGGCCTGCGAACGAATGACTGCATACTGCAGCAGCGCCACCAGAACCAGCGCCAAGGCCATGTGTATGGTAATCGTAACGGGTAACAGGTTTGTCGAAACCACGATGGACCCGAGCCACCCCTGAAAACCCACCAGGATAAAACTGAACAAAGAAAGGTAGAAAACCGATTTATCTGTCTTCAGAAAAGGTATGGCGTATACGACAGTCAAAAAAATCAGAAAGCCGATGACGACCCCTACCAGTCGGTTCAGGTATTCGATCCAGGTCTTGGTGACATTGAACTCTGTCTCGATGTACTGATTCGGATGAGAAAAAATATAGGCGGAAACTTTTTCAAAGCCTAACCCATCCAGGTATCCGGCCAGCTTCTTATTTTTTTCTATCCTTTGCTCTTTGTAAACCTCCAGGTAATCCTCTGGTAATTGGCTAACATCAGTTGGAGGAACCCAACTGCCAAAACACTTGGGCCAGTCAGGACAACCCATCCCGGACCCGGTGCTGCGCACGATTCCTCCAACCAATATTAGAAAGTATACAGCTATAACTGTAAGTACTCCAATATTTCTAAACCTTTTGTACTGAAAAGATTTATTTGTCATTAATAGTTATTCTAAATCCCGCTCGTACGGCATGTTCGAAGACTGCGTCTGAGAGAATGGTACGTTCTGAGGGATGTAATCCTCTTCAGCACCTGGTTTACTATAATCGTATGGCCATCTGTAAACAGTTGGTATTTCGCCCGGCCAGTTTCCGTGACCCGGGTTGATCGGCGTAGTCCACTCCAGTGTGTTCGAATGCCAAGGGTTAGCTGTAGCACGACGACCTTTGAAGATGCTGTAAAAGAAGTTGAACAGGAAGATAAACTGGGCACCAAAACCGATGATGGCAGCTATACTGATGAAGGTGTTCATGTCCGTGAACATGTTGAACGAATCAAAACCTGTCCAGGAGTAATATCTTCTTGGGAAGCCTGCTATACCCAGGTAGTGCATAGGCATGAAGATTAGGTATACAGCTATGAATGTCATCCAGAAGTGGATGAATCCTAACTTCTCATCCATCATGCGGCCAAACAATTTCGGGAACCAATGGTAGATACCACAGAACATACCGAAGATAGCAGCAGCACCCATTACAAGGTGAAAGTGCGCAATAACGAAATAAGTATCGTGTAACTGAATGTCCAGTGCGGAGTTACCCAGGATGATACCTGTCAGACCACCGGAGATAAACAGGGACACAAACGCTACAGCAAACATCATAGCGGCTGTAAAACGAATATTGCCTCTCCAGAGCGTCGCGATCCAGTTAAATACTTTCACCGCTGACGGAACTGCAATGATCAGGGTCAGGAACATGAACACCGATCCGAGGAAGGGGTTCATACCGGTGACGAACATGTGGTGCGCCCATACAACGAAGGAGAGCAAAGCAATACCCAGCATTGAACCGATCATCGCTCTGTAACCAAAGATTGGCTTACGTGCGTTGGTAGCAATTACTTCAGAAACGATACCAAATGTCGGCAGGATCACGATGTATACTTCCGGGTGGCCCAGGAACCAGAACAAGTGCTGGAACAGGATCGGGCTACCTCCCGTGTTGGCAAGAGCCTCTCCGGCAATGTAGATATCGGATAAGAAGAAACTAGTTCCGAAGCTTCTGTCAAAAATAAGCAGCAGTGCGGCAGACAATAATACCGGGAATGAAAGCAGGCCCAGGATCGCAGTCAGTAACAAGGACCAGATCGTAAGCGGCATCTTCGTCATAGACATCCCCTTGGTTCTCAGGTTGATAATCGTCGTGATGTAGTTCACACCACCTAACAACTGAGAAACAATAAACAGAGCCATGCTGATCAACCACAGCGTCATACCTGTACCTGATCCGCTAATAGCCTGTGGCAGCGCACTTAGCGGCGGATACACCGTCCAGCCACCACCGGCAGGTCCTGTCTCGATGAACAGGGAAATGAACATAACGACACTGGACAGGAAAAAGAACCAGAAGGAAAGCATGTTCATAAAACCGGAAGCCATATCACGGGCACCGATCTGCAACGGAATCAGGAAGTTGGCGAACGTACCGCTCAGACCAGCTGTCAGTACGAAGAACACCATGATCGTACCGTGCATGGTTACCAATGACAGATAGAATTCCGGATCAAGCTTACCATTTACAACCCATCCACCCAGAATTGGCTCCAGGAAAGTAAAGGTTGCTTCCGGCCAGCCAAGCTGCAATCGGAAGAGAATGGAAAGGAAGCCACCAATAAAACCCCAGAATATACCTGCAAACAGGTACTGCTTGGCAATTACTTTGTGGTCCTGACTAAAGATGTACTTCTCAATAAAGTTCTGCTCATGATGGTGATCATGCTCTTCATGAGCGTGATGTACATCCTTATTAATGGTGATATCTGTACTAGACATTGTTGATTGATTTAAATGCTACAACTCTGTTTTTACTTCTTCGCATTCTCTGTACTTTTCTCAAGCACCAGCTGCTCCTTGGCGTCATCCGCAAACTTGGTAAGAAGCTGTGGATTCTGCTCGATAAAAGGCTGCTGTGATGCTAACCAGGCTTCATAATCTTCCGGCTCATCAACAACGAGTATAAATCTCATGGCGAAGTGACCGCGTCCGCATATTTCAGTACAAGCTAACTCATAATTGAACTCTGGATTTCCTGTTTCAGTCCGCATTTCGTCCGTAGTCTTGGTCGGAACAAACCAGAATTTGGTAGGCATACCTGGTACTGCGTCCATTTTAAGACGGAAGTGAGGCAGGAATACACTGTGGATTACATCCCGTGAACGGATCTTCAACAGAACCGGCTTTCCTTTCGGCACGTGGATCTCACGTGGCATAAAGTCGTCCATTGAATTCGGATCGCTGAAATCAACACCAAATTCGTTTGTAGCATCGATCAGGCGGAAATTAGCTGTACCCAGTTTGTTATCTGCTCCCGGGTAACGCACCATCCAGTTGAACTGCTTGCCCATTACCTCTACTACTACGGCATCTGCAGGAGCTGCACTCGTAATATTGGTCCAGGTCTTCCAACCCGCAAAAACCAACAGGGCCATCACGACAGCCGGGATCATCGTCCAAACGATTTCCAGCTTGTTGTTGTGCGGATAGTAATACGCCCGCTTGTCATCCTTGTGCTGGTACTTATAAGAATACCAGAACAGCAGGATCTGTGTAATGACAAACACAATGCCTATCACAATCATGGTTGTCCAGAACAGGCTGTCTGTCCACTCACCGTGAACAGAAGCAATCGGCTGGTTCATCTCGTCCCATGAATCTGCAAAGGACCAGAAAAAAGCTGCACCACCTACTATCAGGAAGAGCAGTAATAAAACCCCGTTTACTTTATTACTTGTCTTGGTAGTTCCTACCGCACGCTGTGTGGAGCCTCTGAAAATGGAAGCCAGCGTTCCGATCCTGAACAACAGGAACAGGATGACAAATAAAAGTACAATGGATAACCCTATGGCGAACGTAATCATTTTATAATGCTTTTAGTAAGATCTCTAAACATGATGGTGAACACTTTCTTCCACAAACGGATGGTTAACTGGCACAAGAGAGGCTTTTGCAAGGCCTTTTGTGAAGGTCAGTAAGAACACACCCAGGAAAACAAGCGTAGTACCAATCTCAATAAACCCTATACCTGCACCTTCACGAAGCGTACCTGGCATCATCATAAGGTAGAAGTCCAGCCAGTGGCCAGCAAGGATAGCTATACAAACGATCTTTAGCATGATCATCTGACGCTTCGCATCTCTCGTCATCAAAACAAGGAAAGGGAATGCAAAGTTTACCAAAAGGTTCGTAAAGAATATCCACTTGAAATGTCCGTTGTTTCCGCCCAGTCGCTCGATGTAGTAGATCGATTCTTCCGGCATGTTGGCATACCAGATCAACATAAACTGGGAGAACCAGATGTATGTCCAGAAGATAGAGAAGGCAAATACAAACTTACCCAGGTCATGCAGGTGATTGGCGTTAACCATTTTCAGGTAGCCGTTCTGCTTGAGGAAGATTACCGCAAGTGTTATCGCGGCCAGGCCGGATACCCACCAGCTGGCGAATACGTACCAGCCAAACATGGTTGAGAACCAGTGTGTATCGATGGAAAGTACCCAGTCCCAAGCTGAAAGAGAAGAGGTTACACCGAATACAACCAGGAACATCGCAGAAATCCGGATGCTCTTGTGGTAATAGGAGTCACCGCCATGCAGGTCTTCATTGATAGAGTTTCTTCTCAACCAGTTAAAGAAGAAGATCCACAGCGCGAAGTAAACTACCATCCGGATCAGGAAGAACCAGAAGTTCAGGAAAGGCGATTTACCAGCTATAATCGGGTCATAACGCGGGTCATTCACATCATACAGGTATTCGTGCGTCCAGTGGAAGATGTCATGACCGCCCAGCAGGAACGTGATCAGCATCACGGCACCTCCTATAGGTAGGAAGTAACCCAATGCTTCAGGTATACGCTTGATTAATACGGACCAACCTGCATACGCCACATACTGTACGGCTACAAAGAATACGCCTACCAGTGCTATACCTGTGAAGTATACGTTGTTCATCCACAGGTTAACGTAGAGTCTCTTGGTCCAGGAAACTGCTTCATGGCCTGCTGCTGCCGCTTCTCCATGGCCTTCGCCATGCTCCGCTCCGCCGCCCAGGGCCGCTATTATTATACCAGCTATAAGCAGTACGACACCTATAGCAATCATTAAGAAAAACTTGTTGTTCGTTTTTCTGGAAATGATGAGTCTTTCTTCTGTCATTATCCTTTTGATATTATGCCTTAGACTAAGTTATTGGGGTGTAGTACCTGTTACAGGAGCTTCAGTACCGGTTTCAGCAGCATCCTGAGCTTCCTCAGTTCCGGCTCCGGCGCCTACCTCTCCTTTTTGCAATTGCTGCACATACATCACGATCTTCCAACGCTCTGTTGGGTTTACCTGTGAGCCATGTGGCATCATTCTGCCTCTTCCGTTCGTGATCACATGGAAAATGTGGCCAGCTGGAAGGGTTGCTACTCGTCCGGCTGAATAAGAAGGAACACCTTTGAATTTCTGACCAACCAGTCCCTGACCGTCTCCCTGCTCACCATGGCAGGAAGAGCAAAAGCGGTTGTAAAGAACCTGGCCTTCGGCTAGGTTTTGCTCGTTGTATTCGAGCGGATTTTTCAGTTCCACACCAGCGACCTCGGCTTCGTCTTTGGACAGGTACATGTTGTAACCCATCTTGCCGCGTGCTACAGTGCCTGGCGCAGGCTCACGCATGTTCAGGCCACCCGGGTTATACTTGTTTTCTTTTACCTGAGAATAAGGATCAAGCGGAATAGAATGATACATGTCAGGCGCATACTCCAGTCCTGGGTCCTGATCATTGCTACAGGCTACTAGTAGAGCACCTGTAAATAAGACGGCTGAGGCTTTGATGCCTAAGTTTAGTAGACCTTTCATTAGTTGATTACCTCCTTCTCGTTAACTTCAATGGCACCATTCGTACGAAGCAGGTTGTTCAGTGCCGGCATATCGGTTACCCCTTCTTTCACTTCGATCGCCATTACAAATTTGTCGTCTGTAGAGCGTTTGTCAAACACGTTCACCTTGAAGGAAGGCCTCAGTTTGGTGACAATGAAGAAAGTGATGACCATACCGAATGCTGAAAAGAGCACCGTAAGCTCAAATGTAACTGGAATAAACGCCGGAAGAGAAATGTGAGGCTTACCACCGATGATCATCGGCCAGTCAAAACCCAGCATCCAGATCTGCATCCACAAGGCGAAAGACATACCTGTCAGTCCGCAGAAGAAGGCTACAATCGGTAGTCTGGAGCGCTTTATGCCTAATACATCATCTATACCGTGTACAGGGTATGGTGAGAATACTTCATAAATGTTAGTGCCGGCAGCCCGTACGTTCTCGATGGCATGTAGCAGGACATCCTCATCATCGTAGATACCTAGAACGAATTTTTTAGTCATTGCTATGATGTGTATTAGTGTGCGAATCCTTATCAGTACCGTGCATGGACTTAACCGGGTGGTGCTTCACTTCTGAAGAAGACTTCAGGATAGCTTTCACTTCGGCCATGTTCACTACAGGGAAAAATTTGGCAAACAAAAGGAACAGTGTAAAGAACAACCCAATAGTTCCTACATAGACTCCGATATCAATGCTTGTCGGAGAGAACATGGCCCAGGAGGATGGCAGGTAGTCTCTGTGCAGTGACGTCACGATAATTACGAATCGCTCGAACCACATACCGATGTTCACGAAAATAGAGATGATGAAGGTGGCCGTTAAGCTTCTTCTGATCTTTCTGAACCAGAACAGCTGTGGCGTGATCACGTTACAGGTCATCATCGACCAGTAAGCCCACCAGTAAGGACCCGTAGCACGGTTGATGAACGCATACTGCTCGTATTCCACACCGGAGTACCAGGCGATAAAGAATTCGGTGATATACGCCACACCTACGATAGAGCCTGTCAGGATAATTACCTTGTTCATTGACTCCACGTGCTCGAGCGTGATGTAATCTTCCAGCTTGAAGGTCTTGCGGGTAATGATCATCAGCGTAAGTACCATGGCAAATCCTGAGAAGATCGCACCTGCCACAAAGTATGGAGGGAAGATGGTGGTGTGCCAGCCTGGAATTACGGACGTTGCAAAGTCCATGGATACGATCGTGTGCACGGAAAGTACAAGTGGTGTAGCCAGACCTGCCAGAATCAGGGATACTGTTTCATAGCGGGACCATGCTTTGGCGGAACCCGTCCAGCCGAAAGAAAGGAAAGCATACGCTCTGCGGGCGATCGGGCCGGTTGCTCTGTCACGAATGGTAGCAAAGTCCGGAATCAGACCGATGTACCAGAATACAAGTGAAACTGAGAAGTAAGTGGAGATCGCAAATACGTCCCAAAGGAGGGGCGAGTTAAAGTTAACCCAAAGCGATCCGAATGTGTTTGGCAAAGGAAGTACCCAGTAAGCTAACCAGGGGCGTCCCATGTGCAGCACCGGGAACATGGCGGCACAGATTACGGCGAAAATCGTCATCGCCTCTGCCGCACGGTTAATAGAAGTTCTCCATTTCTGGCGGAACAACAAAAGGATTGCTGAGATCAGGGTACCGGCGTGGCCAATACCTACCCACCATACGAAGTTGGTAATATCCCAAGCCCAGCCAACTGTTTTGTTAAGGCCCCACTCACCTATACCAAACCACAAGGTACGGTATACAGAGTAGAAAAATATAGCCAAACCAACCAGAGAAACGGCAAAGGCAGCTGCCCAACGCATGTTGGGCTTTGCCTCCACTTGTCTGCACACATCTTCGGTGATGTCGTGGTATGTTTTCCCCCCGGTTACAAGAGGCTCTCTTATCGGAGATACATGCTGCATAACGCTATCTAATTTTTAAATTAAGCTAAGTTTCTAATTTTTGTCAGGTATGTTACGTTCGGCTGTACGTTCAGTTCTTCCAGTACGTGGAACGCACGTTCACCCTTTTCACGAACCAGCGTCTTAGAGATACGGCTTTCCGGATCCAGCATGTCACCGAAGATGATAGCATTGGTAGGGCATGACTGCGCACAGGCACTCACGATCTCTCCGTCTACTGGTCTTCTGTTTTCACGCTTGGCTTCTAACTTACCAAGCTGAACACGCTGTACGCAGAACGAGCATTTCTCCATTACACCTCTTGATCGAACTGTAACATCCGGGTTCAACACCATCTTACCCAGGTCGTTGTTCATGTTGTAGTCGAACTTATCGTTGTTAGCGTAAGCGAACCAGTTGAAACGACGAACTTTATACGGGCAGTTGTTAGCACAATAGCGGGTACCTACGCAGCGGTTGTACGCCATTTGGTTGATACCTTCAGAGCTGTGCATAGTCGCAGCAACCGGGCAAACCGTTTCACACGGTGCGTGGTTACAGTGCTGGCACATCATCGGCTGGAAGATCACAGAAGGATTTTCCGCCGGGTTTTCCATGGTCTGGTAATCTTTCGCTTCGTGTTCTACCGAGCTGTAGTAGCGGTCGATACGCATCCAGTGCATTTCACGACGGTTCAGTACTTCCTGCTTACCTACTACCGGGATGTTGTTCTCGGCCTGGCAGCTGATGGTACAGGCACCGCAACCGATACAGGAGTTCAGGTCAATGACCATACCCCAGTGGTGGTTCTTGTACTCGTAATCTTCCCAAAGAGAGATAGTAGACGGCTTGGCAGGTCCTTCGTGCGTAGCCAGACGGATATACTCGGTTACCTCTTTCGGGTTCTCCTTGTATTTCGCCAGTGTGTTCTCCTGAACTACCAGACGATCCATGATCGTGTGGTGTGTCTGCATCTGAGCGATCTCAATGGTTGAGTTCGTTTTCTCCAGCTGCACAGCTCCAGTATACAGGATAGCATTATCTGCCACTGTAGCGATCGGGAAGGCATTAGCGCCTATACCTTTGGCTACCGGCATCGCTTCCACCTGACGGCCGTACCCCATGGCTATACCTACGGTGCCTTGTGCCTGACCCGGCTGAACAAGAGCAGGCAGTTCAAAGGATTTGCCGTTGCCGAAGGATACTTTCAGTACATCGCCCTGTACCACTTTCATTTCCTCTGCCATCTTGCGTGGCATGGTAATGTAGTTATCCCAGGTTGCTTTTGTGATAGGGTCTGCCATTTCCTGCAACCATGGGTTGTTAGACTCAGCGCCAGTACCTATCGCAACTTTCTCATATACTACGGCTTCAATGCTGTTACCAGCGGCAGCTTTGGTAGCTCTTCCGGCAGCATCTGCAGCAGTCATGGTGCTGGCAGCACCCGCGTTAACGGCCAGCATACTGGTACCGTTCTGTAGCACACCGTCATGCACGGCTTTCTCCCAGAAGGCATTAAAGTCTCCTGCGGCAGCTTTTCTCCAGTTGTTGCGGATGTAATCGTAGTAGGTTGTTTTATTCCCGCTCCAGGCCAGCAGGCTGTCCTGTGCCTGGCGGGTCATGAAGATCGGGCTGATAACCGGCTGCGCTAAGCTCAGGAAACCTCTCTTCGGCTCATAGTCATTCCAGGACTCCAGGTAATGGTTGTCTGGTGTTACGTAATCAGCAAGAGCGGCTGTTTCTTCCACGCGATCAGCGAAAGATACTTTCAGGCCGACACGCTTCAACCCGCTGATCACACGCTCTGCAAGCGGATGATCGTATACCGGGTTTGCATTGTAGAAGAACACAGCACCTACGCCGCCGTTGTTCATTTCCTCGATCAGGCGAATCATCTGCGCGTCGTTACCCTGCTTTACAAAGTAAGGAGCAGCTGTATCGATCGTCGTCCCTTCGGCACCGATTGTTTTGTTGATAGATGCTACCAGCGTCTGTACGGCCGGATCGTTGGATCCTGACACTACCAGAGCGCGGCCGTTATTGGCTTTCAGGTCTTTGATAGCAGCGTCAATCGCTTTTTTGTCTACATTGGCAGGGGCGCTGGCACCCTGGCCTGACAGACCATTGTATAGGGCTTTAACTACAGCCAGTTCATCGGATGGTTTGATCGGAACGCGCACGTCAGCATTGGCACCAGTCAGAGACATGATGGCCTCAAACTGATAGTGACGGGACATGTTCGGGTTATCCGCTGTTGGTTTTCTATTCTGAATGTATTGCTTGGCGAAAGGTATAGGCGATACCCATGTTCCCAGGAAGTCAGCGCTGATGCTTACAATGATGTTTGCCTTGCTGAAATCATAGCCGGGTACCAGGCCACCGTTTGCACCGATCAGGGCAGAAGCCGAATTGGCATCGTAGGTTACGTGCTCAAAATTGCCTAAGCCAGCACCAAACTCATTGATGAGCTGCTTGGTGGAGGGGCTGATAACCGTAGAAGAAACAAAAGCGACTTTGCCATTCACGCGGGAAAGCGCTGCGCGGATCTCACTGTCCACCTGCTCCCACTTCGCCTCTTTGCCTTTGATGAGCGGGGTGCGCAGTCGGTTGTTATCGTACAGGCTCAGCACAGAAGCCTGTGCCTTCGGGCTTGTACCCATTGGCGTTAAAGTAGATCCTGGATTGGGCTCAATCTTGATCGGACGACCTTCGCGGGCCTTCACCAGAATGCTGTTATAATCGCCGTTGTTGTAATAAGTAGAGGCATACCAGTTGGCTACGCCTGGCTCTACGTCTACCGGCTTGTTCAGGTAAGGTATAGCTTTCCTTACTGGCGCTTCGCATGAAGCAAGGGTGGCCGCTGCCAGACCAAAACCCAATAGTTTCAGAAAATCTCTTCTTGGAGCTGTAACACCCGCAGATTCGGTTTCTCCATTGGCTGCGTTGATGGGCAGGAATTCTGGAAACTCATTATGAGCGTTTTTCGCGAATTCAGGAGTGTTTTCAAGCTCCTCTATTCCTTTCCAGTATTTTATTCTGTTTTGCATATTATATCTAGAAAACTCGAATTCTTAAATCTTAATTGATTAATAGTGGCACTTAGAACATTCTGTACCGCCATTAGATGACACCGTGAAAGCACCTTTAGAGCTCT
>NZ_JSYF01000181.1:0-4516 GCF_054824225.1 Pontibacter sp. HJ8 | reverse complement strand
CAAAGTTGCTCTGCTTATCAGTAAACAATGAGTAGGGTGGTGTTAAGTTCAAACTCAAAGAGATTTGTGAGCCTCTTCTTGGGAAAGTCGGATTGTCAATGCTGACACGTGCCAGTGTATTGTTAAATGAAATACTGTTGGATGTGCCGTTGTCAAAATCGCCGAACAGCCTGTAGTTTTTCAGTGTATACCGGTTATACCCCAGCGAGTGACTCAGCTGGAAGAAGTTATCCGGCCACTGCAGCCTACGGCCCAGGCTGACAGAAGCACCATCCACATTCAATCTGCTGTCATAGTCCACTCTGGAGTCCCGGTTGATCGTCTTGAACAAACTCACGGTGAGTGAATTCGGTTTACGGCCACCCAACCAAGGCTCTGTGAAAGACAGGGAGTAAGACTGGTAGTATTTACCATTTGCCTGCACGTTGAGGGATAAACGCTGTCCGTCACCACTTGGCAATGGTCTCCACTCCGACAGGTTAAAGAGTTTGCGTGTAGAGAAGTTATTCAGCGTCAGGCCAACGGTACCTACCGCGCCTATAGGACCACCCCAACCGCCAGACAAGCTTATCTGGTCATTCGGGCGCTCTGTTACGGTATAGTTGATATCCACCGTACCCTCTGCCGGGTTCGGAATCGGGTTCAGCCCGATTGTCTCCGGGTCAAAGTAGCCCAGGTTGGCCAACTCGTTTCTGGAACGGATCAGGTCTTCGCGGCTATACTTCTGGCCGGGCAAAGTACGTATCTCGCGCAGCACCACGTGGTCACTGGTCTTGGTGTTACCGGTCACGGATACTTTGCTGATCGTTGCCTGAGGACCTTCCGATACCCGCATCTCCACATCAATGGAATCCCCTTCTATCTTTACCTCTACCGGATCTATGCTGAAAAACAGGTAACCATCATTTTGATAAAGCGCTGATACGTCTACCCCGGCCGGGTTATAGTTGAGTCGCTTATCCAGTTCCTGCTTGTTGTATACTTCGCCCTTGTCTATACCTAAAACGCGTGTCAGGTAGGCATCATCATACAGGTAGTTGCCGTTCCAGGTGATGTTGCGGTAATAGTAGCGGTTGCCTTCATCTACCGTGATGCGAACACCCAGCCGGTCATCGCTTATATTGTAGACCGAATCCGATACGATCACGGCATCCCTATACCCTTCTGAGCTGTAGAAATCAAGCAACAGTTGTTTGTCATTCTCATACTCTGTGCGCTGAAACTTAGAGGAGGTAAACAGTTTGTAAAAGCGTTTTTCCTTTGTCTTCTTGAGCTGGCGCTTCAGTTTCTTATCGCTGAATGCTTCATTTCCTTCAAAGATGACTTCTGCAATTTTCACCTTGTCACCTCTGTCCACGTTAATGTTGAGGACCACACTATTTGGAAGCAGCGAATCAGGCCGCTGCACAATGTTGATCTTGGCATTCAGGTAGCTTTTTTCTGCAAAATAGTTGCGGATGATATTGCGGGTGCTATTCAGCACCGCGTCTGTTACTACCTTCCCTCTGATCAGGTTTATCTTTTCGCGAAGCGCATCCTGCTGGGACTTGTTTATACCTGAGAATTCAAAGCGCGAAAGGCGCGGGCGCTCTTTCAGGTCAAAGTTTAAAAAAATCTGGTTTCCCTCGATCCGGGTCACGTATACCTCAATGTCTCCGAGTATACCTTGATCCCAAAGCTTCTGAATGGCGCGGCTCAGATCCTCTCCCGGCACAGTGATCTCATCACCTGTTTTCAAACCGGTAACAGCAGTAAGCGATGCCGGATCCAAAAATTTGGTGCCTGTGAATTCAATCCCTCCTATACGGTACTGCTTGGGCTGTGCGTATTCAATTGTATTGTTCTGTGCAGGAGGATTGTTTAGAACTTGTGCAGAAGCTGTGCCTGTAATTAGCAGAAGCACAAGCATCCATATGGATCTTGTCATTAATATGTTCACTTTGTTAGTTGTTCACTTGTCTTGCCAAAGCGGCGCTCTCGCCTTTGATAGGCTATAATAGCTTCGTAAAGGTGCTCTTTCCTGAAATCAGGCCAAAGCAACTCTGTAATGTAGAGTTCAGTATAGGCCAGTTGCCACAACAAAAAGTTGCTGATCCGTTGTTCTCCGCTCGTGCGTATCAGTAATTCCGGGTCCGGCATACCGGCAGTAGAGAGGTACTGGGCTATAGTCGCTTCACTTATATCTTCAGGGGCTATAGTACCATGACCCGCATCTGTGGCTATTCGTTGCATAGCCTGCGCAATATCCCAGCGCCCGCTGTAGCTAAGCGCCAGCACCAGGGTCATGCGGGTGTTGCCTTTTGTTATATCTATTGCTTCCAGCAGTTCCTTTTGACAGGCAGCCGGCAGGCTGTCCGTATTCCCGATCGTTTGGAGGCGGATGTTATTTTTATTCAGCGTAGCGGTTTCTTTCCGGATGGTAGAGACCAGCAATTGCATCAGGGCAGATACCTCTATAGCTGGCCGTGACCAGTTTTCGGTAGAAAAAGCATAAAGTGTCAGGTATTCGACGCCCAACTCGGCCGCCGCTTCTACTGTTTCACGTACAGCCGTGATCGCGTTCTGGTGGCCAAATATCCGTAACCCTCCGCGCTTTTTCGCCCAACGCCCATTCCCGTCCATGATAACGGCAATGTGTCTTGGCAAATTGTCTAAACCTACTTTCTCCCTAAGATCCATTAAACCACAATTTCCCGCAAGTTACAAAAAGCAAGACAATTTAATGAAATTTTAACTTGCTAATCTAACACACCGGCTTTTCGCTTGTAAACAGGGGGGCAATTGATGCGATAGAAGGTATAGGAAAGGCTCACACCATTGTAGAAATACATGTCTTTGTCGAATCGGTTCGCGGTTGCGTTGCCATCTCCCTCGTCGAGGTAATCTATAATATCATTGAACAACTTACGGGCACCAAACTCAAGGCCCAGATTCCAGTGGCGGCTTAAGGCATACTTTACGCCTACTCCGAATGGTATAGAGACGGTAAACTTATTATCGAACTCTTCCAGAACATCACCATTTTGAGACAACTGGTGGTTGTAGTTCAGCAGGGCTGCTCCCAAAAAGAAATAGGGCGAAACACGGTGTGGTTGCCTGGTATCCTTGTAGTAGTCCAGGAAGTTGTATTCCATAGCCACAGACAGCTCGGCCATGCTGAGTTTTAAATCCAGATCCCGGTGATCGTGGAAGGGGAGGTCTTGCGCTTCATCCCGGAAAGCCTTGTGATCAAATATACGGTGGCTGCCCATAAAGCTAGCTTTGAAGGTCAAAGGAGCTGAGAGGTCACGGCGGTAAAAAACAGTCATCGCAGGCTGATTGTTCAGGAACCTGTAATTAGGGGAGATTTCACCTTTGTAATTGGCACCACCTATACCTACGCCTATTTCACTGGTCGTGACAGGCTGCTGCGCCATTGCTGGGGCACAAAAAAAAGCACTCCCTACTTGCAGAATAAGACAAATAAGGAGCGCCTGCTTAATCGTATTGATAATCATGTATACTTATTTCGGAGTTTAGGTGAACAACGAACGGAAAACCATTCTATTATCTAAACTTCGGACTTCTAACCCGTGGTGACAAAATATAATTCAGGCCGAGGTTGGTTTGAATATACCAGTCTTTATCTGATTCGTTGCCTCTGGTACGGTTTGAGTTAGTACCATACTGTGGCAAACGCTTATATACGGTACCGGATGGATCGTCTACATAACTGAAACCGCTCTCAGCACTTCTATCAGAAAATATAACAGATGCTTTCGGGTTATCACCGCCACCGTTAAGCAGATCGCTTTTATTTACGTGCGCGGTGCTCACGTCATCCAGATAATCTGTAAATGTTTTTCTCCAGCCTATCTCAAAGCTAAAATCCCAGTTTCTATCCAGTTTGTATCGCACACCCAGACCAAAAGGAATCGCAACCTGTATACGCTTGTAGGGGCTGCTTACAGTTCCCTCTGCATCTGTGAATTGACCTTCGGTACCCAGCGGCTGCAACGCATACCAGCCGGTAGCAATATCATCTTCAGCGCTTATGCCCGGATGCGAGCCTGATTCATAATAGGCTTTCGGGTTGTGATGGAACAAGGCTATACCTATGAAACCATACGGAACGAAGTCTGGACGGCGTCTGTAATAGTTACGGTTTTCATACAGGTCTATGATCGCAACAGCACTAAGCTCCTTCAGGTCATTGCGAAAAGACAGATTTCTTTTGTAACGGCCTTCGTTCTCCCCTTCATCAGGAGAGGCTGCTTTTGCGTCATCGCCTGCAATCCGGTTCCACTGAAAAGAGTAACGGGAAGAGATGCGCGGAAAATGTCGCTTCGTGTAATTGATGCCGATACTGGGCCGTGTGGACTTAAAGCGCATACTGGTAAAATCCGGTTCAGGCACCAGATCACCGAAGTAATTGGTAGCACCCAGCGTAATCCCTACAGTAGCATACTTCTTGCGCTTGGTAAATCGCTGCGCTTCCGCGTCAAGCGACACGAAGGAAAAAGTGATAACAAGCAGT
>NZ_JSYF01000019.1:0-1492 GCF_054824225.1 Pontibacter sp. HJ8 | reverse complement strand
CCCATGAAAAAATATTTTCATGGGGCTGCGTCTTTTCCGGCATCGCTCCGTCATCCCGGTGTACATCAATCAAAACACCTAACCAGAGACAAAGCCATGAAAAGATTTCACGTAAACGTACGCGTCAGCAACCTGCAGGAGTCCATCAATTTTTATACCGCCTTATTTGCAGCAGAGCCTACCGTCCGCAAAGAGGATTATGCCAAATGGATGCTGGAAGACCCACGCCTTAATTTTGCCATCTCGCTGCATCCCGAAAATGCAGGTATAGAACACCTGGGCATACAGGCCGAAAGCGAAGAAGAACTGGCGCAGGTATACGGTCGCCTGAAAAAAGCCAAAGGCGCTATACGGGAAGAAGGCAAGTGTACCTGCTGCTACGCTAAATCAGAAAAATCCTGGATCACAGACCCGCAAGGAGTGGACTGGGAGGCATTTTATACCTTCGGAGCATCAACCCTGTATGGGGACGGCGCAAATGCCCGTCCGTCACAAAATGAAAAAACAACTGCCAGTTAGTATAGCATCAAACTACCCGATCAGTCCGCCGTGGGTCCAAGCGATCTGCGGCGGATGTGTTTGGGAGGAGGCCTGGCTTCTTTTTATTAGCAGGAAGGACGGTCCGCAGCCTGATTTTTCAAAGGTCCCATGATTGAATGCTGGCCGTTTTTTTATAAATTGATTAACTTATAGATGCCGCTGAGAATATCTCCAATCAAGGCTGTTATGGAAAACAAAAGCTGCCAAACCTGTTCGGGTACTGCTATCGCCACAATCGTCGACACTTGTGCTACCGTGGCACCGATTTTTCTGCAGTACGAGGCCAAACTCAAGGGCTTTGTGATGAAGCGTGTCAAAGAAAAAGACGAGGCCAACGATATCGTGCAGCAGCTGTATGTGAAACTCTACAAGCACTGCGAACAGCTGCAGGAGGTGCGCAACGTAAGTGCCTGGCTCTACCAGATCACGCGCAACGCCGTGTACGACTACTACCGCGAACAGGGGCGAAGTATACCTCTGGCCGATGAGGGCCAGTTCAACGAGCAGCTACAGCATGAGCCGGAGCAACAGGAAATGGAAAACCTGGTATTGCCGTTGTTGAAAATGTTGCCCCCAGAATACGCCGAGCCGCTCCGCCTGAGTGAACTGGAGGGAGTCAGCCAGAAAGAGATCGCGGATCGCCTGGGGATGTCTTACTCGGGAGCCAAATCACGGGTGCAGCGTGGTCGCGAGAAACTGAAGGAGCTCTTCCTGGAGTGCTGTCACCTGGAACTCGACCGCCAGGGCAACCTGGTGAGCGCTACCGCTAAAGAAAGCTGCAGGCCGTTGCAAGTGCAGTTAGGGAAGGAGGTTTTGTAGTTGCGGTTATACCGGTATGTTAGAGAATCCATACTCTTTCTTCTGGTACGAGCTTGTAGCCTGCATTCTGCTTAGCTGTGTAGCTAGGGCTTCTTCAGGTTTCAACCTGACGTTGTTGCATCGCTTCGCCTGG
>NZ_JSYF01000002.1:0-22334 GCF_054824225.1 Pontibacter sp. HJ8 | reverse complement strand
AGGCCCGCCCGGCCAGGGCAAGCTATGAAACAATGCCAGGTTGCTATACCTGGTACAGCAGTTCCGCCAGTTACAAACTGGCCTCATGTGCCACCACCACTTACCGCTACGCTCAAACTGGCGGCATACAGGAGTCAAGAAAAAAGCAGGTCCCCGCCGGACAGACGAAGCAATGAAACAAGACTAGTTAAAGTCTGATGAAGCTCCAGCTACACAGCAAAGCAGAAGCAGAGATAATGCTTATATTTACCATACGAACACCCGGTTATGCGCAACTCTTGCCGGCCAGAGCGTGTTGTATAACAGAGCAAAACTTTGGATTTGGAACAGCAGAAGAAACAAAAAACCTATACCCCGAAAGAGGCCCTGATCAAGGCGGCAGCCTATTGTGCTTACCAGGAGCGCACGCAGCAGGAAGTGCGCTCCAAACTATACTCGTATGGCCTGGAGCCAGATGATGTGGAGGAACTGATCGTGCGTCTCAGCCAGGAAAAAATGCTGGACGAAGAGCGGTATGCCCGCTCGTATGTGCGGGGCAAGTACGGCCTGAAGAAGTGGGGGCGCCGCAAGATCACGCAGGGACTCAAGGCCAAAGGCATTTCCGACTACTGCATCAAACAAGGCCTGAAAGAAATCGATTTTGAGGTATACGAACAGAACCTGCTCCACCTGCTGGAGAAGAAAAACAGCACCGAAAAAGAGAAGAACCCCTTTGCCCGCCGCCAGAAACTCACCTACTTCCTCGTCAGCAAAGGCTATGAAAATGATCTGGTGCAGGACGCGCTAAAGAAGCTGGAATAAAAATTTTTCTGATTATCTGAATATAATAACACAGTCCTATATTAGGAAACTGTAACGGACTATTCCAACAACCTGGCAACATTGGTAAACGAAACAATAGTGCTGGCACTAGATACTAGAAACCGGCAGTAGCAGTACAGTATACTTAAAACAACAAAGCTTTCCACGTAAACAAACTGAGTATGATACTAAACAGCCTGTTATTCATCGGCGGTCTCGGAGGAGCAGAATTAATGCTTATCTTATTTTTCTTTGGTATACCTGCCATTCTGTGGCTATGGGCCTTGATCGACCTGCTTACAAGCGAATTTGAGAACAGCATCAATAAGCTGATCTGGGTTTTGGTGATCGTTTTTCTACCCGTTTTGGGAGCACTCCTGTATCTTTTTATAGGGAGAAAGCAGAAAACCGGCCTTTCTACCCGTTAGCAGATTCCTTTAACCAAGTAACCCTATAGAGTATAATTTGCCTTGCCGTAAGTTGGGCGACAGCATACCTTAGGATTGAATAAAGGGCATTAAAAAAGCAATCCGGATCATAACTAACGCTTTTTCGGCAGTTCCAGATTCTGGATCCGGCGCTGTGGCACGAGCACCACTTTACGTCCTGTTATTTCTTCCAGCATAGGCTTGAGCACCTTCTCGGCATTGACCGTCGTCTGGCGCAGTATACCCGAGTTAATGGCGGCTTCTTTTACATTGGCTTCTGCATAGCGGTAACTATCCTGCACCAGCTCTGCGTCCTGGAAATACGTGTTTTCCTTGGAGAAGACCTTGGATTTGCTATGGTCTATCTTATAATAGCATACTTCCGGCGCGGGCAGGCTGATTTGCACCAGTGTGTCCCCATAGAACCGGATATCCTGCGGGGTTAGCTTCGTAAAATCCACACAACCGACTGCCTCGCCCGTCACAATCAGCACCACCTTCGAGTTGGGCACCCACCGCGACACATCCTTCTCGTACTCTACGATGTCTTTGAAGTTATAGCGCACCAGCTCCATCCGCCCCAGTTCCTCCACCGTCGTCAGGATGGTATTGTGGTTCACGATGACCTCCGGCTGCTTTTCTTCCGAGCCGAACAAAGAGCCTTTGAAGCTACGCCAGATAAAGACAGCAGCCAGAATGAACAGGAGGAGCGGCAGCAATCGAAAAAAGAATCTAATAAGGGACATGTAGGGCGATTTAAGTTCTCTCTTCTGACAACACAGCAATTTTGGTGCTAAAGTTCATTCCTATACCTCCACGCCTAGCCGTTCCCTGAAACCCGCGTTGCCCTGCAGGCCGCCGGTATGCACGGCGATGATGCGGCTGCCCCCCGGGAAGTAGCCTTTCTGAATCAGATCTAGCAGGCCGTAGAACATCTTGCCAGTATAGATGGGCTCGAGCGGCAACTGGTGTTGCTCCCCAAAATCACGCATAAACGCCAGCAACTCGGGCTTCACTTTGGCATAGCCGCCAAAATGGTAGTCCGTGACTAGTTGCCAGTTGGCGTACTGTTTCCCGTTGTAGCTTTCAATTAGCTGCTCTATTTCCTCCCTCAGAAACTCGCCGCCCTTCAAAGCCGGAAAGCCCAGCACCTGCCGCTTTCCCTCCAGGCCGGCAATAATTCCGGCAAGGGTCCCGCCGGTGCCGCAGGCACAGCAGATGTAGTCATACTCGATGGAGATGTCCGAAACGATTTCAGTACAGCCTTTTACAGCCAGGGCATTGGTACCTCCTTCGGGAAGGATGTAAGGCTGGTTGAACTGAAGCGAGAGTCGGGCTAAAAAATCAGGTTCCTGCTTATGCCGGTAGTCTTCGCGGGAAACGTAGTGCAGTTCCATACCTGCTCTCGTGGCAAAGCTTAGTGTCGGGTTGAGGGGCAGGTGCTCTTCCCCCCGGATCATGCCGATGGTCCTGAATCCGAACTCCTGTCCTGCCGCCGCTACAGCTGCTATGTGGTTGGAGTAGGCGCCTCCAAACGTCAGCAGGGTGTCTTTCCCAAGCTGCTGCGCCTCCTCCAGGTTATACCGGAGCTTGCGCCACTTGTTGCCCGAAATGGTCGGGTGCAACAAATCCTCCCGCTTGACCCAAAGCGCTATACCCTGCTCTTCAAAAAGTGGACTGAATAATTGTTGCAACGGTGCTTTCATGGATTCATTAAAAGCCAGAGCCCCGGTACTACAACCGGGGCTCCAGAGCGATTCACTTTTTAGATATGACACAAATGTTAGATATGACACAAATGCCCGCAGATAAGTCATTCTATGGATTTTCAAATAACAACCTCACAGCCATAAAACCTCTTTTATCCTGTGTCCTGCTACCTGTGTCTCAATTCTTATACCTTCACTTTCTCTTCTTCCGGCTTCCTGCGGATGCTGTAGAAGACAGCGCCTCCCAGCACCAGCAGCAACAGGACGGACGATACAAGCGAAATGGTGTTTCCTATCTCGTACGACTTGGGCGCGAACCGGAACTCGATGGTATGCTTGCCCGCCGGTACCGGCATAGCACGCAGGATGTAGTTGGCCCGGATATGATCTACCGGTTGCCCATCGAGGTATGCCTGCCAGCCATCGGCATAGTATACCTCTGAGAACACCACCAGACCGGCTTGGGCCGCATTGGCCTCATACTTCAGGTAGTTGGGCTGATATTCGGTCAGCTTGATGGTGGAGCCTGCTGCACTGAAATGCTGCGCGGGCACTTTGAATTTAGACACATCCACTACCGCTGTTTTGCTGGGGTCCATGTCACCCAGCGCCTCGATCTCCTCATCCGGCGTATTCACGGGCTTCACCTCTTCCACGAACCAGGCATTGCCGAGCGCACCCGGCACGCGCTGCACCGGCTGCTGCTGATCGCCTGTGATCACGTAGCGGGTGTTGAGCATCCGCAACACTTCCAGGTTGTTCTGGGCAATGTGGCGATCGATCACGTCCTGGTAGCGGCGCAACTTAGCACCGTGGTAGCCGCCCACTGACTTATGGAAGTAAGAAGTGCGGGCATCGTTGAACGGATTAGGCAGGTATAGCACGCGGTAGCTCAGGTCCTTGTCCTGCAGGATCATCTGGTCGGCTTGCGTAGGCTGGAAGTGGTTCTCCACCACACGCTTCTCAAAATCACCGTCGTTGAGGTAGCGTTTGTTCACGCTCCAAAGGTCCACCAGGATCAGCACCCCTACACCTGCTATAGCCACGGTCGCCGACAGCTTGTTTTTGAGGTAGAAGTAGAGCAAGCCAATGGCCAGGGCAATGAAAATGAAAGATCGGAAGGCATCGGAGCGCATCATGCCTTCGCGGTCGGCCCGTATGGCATCCACCGGGAATTGGGATTGCTGCAACTGCGGGTCTACAGCCCCCACAAAGCTGGCTGAGCCGGCAAAAAGCCATACCAGCAAACAGATACCTGCCGTAATGCCACCTGCTAACAGCAGTTTTTTGTCAATATCTTTGATCACATCCCGGTCGCGGATAAGCCGGCAGAGCGCCAGTATACCCAGCAAGGGGATGGTGATCTGGGCGATCACCAGTGCCGACGATACCGCCCGGAACTTGTTGTAAGCCGGGAAGTAATCGAACATGAAATAGTTAAAGGCTTCAAAGTTTTTGCCCCAGGCCAGCACGATCGAAAGGATGGTCGCCACCAGAAGCCAGATGCGAGTAGGTTTGTGCACAATAAAAAGCCCCAGCACGAACAGGAAGCAGATTATAGCCCCCACGTATACGGGACCACTCGTCATTGGCTGCGGCCCCCAATAGGTCGGTAGCCCCTGCTCCACGATCTGCTCGGCCTGCACCGCCGGCAAGCCCATTTTCACGAAGGCATCATAGCTTTCTGAATCTTTACCAAGCGGGGTATTACTGGCACCTCCATAAAAGTCAGGTATAAGCAGGGTCATGGTCTCGCCCACGCCGTAGCTCCAGTTGAAAGCATAGTCGCGGTCCAGGCCGCTGGAAGTCTGGTCACCGCTGTTAGCCACCGTCAGTTCCGACTTGCCCCGGATACTGTGCTGGCTGTATTCGGCCACGGTATAGAGTCTTCCGAAGTTCACGCCTACGGCCAGGATAGCCGCTATACCCAGTACCAGGCCGCGCTTGACCAGGTCAGCCAGGGTGCCTTGCTTGATCGCGTATACCAGTTCCACCACAATGAACACGAGCACCATCAGGAGCATGTAGTAGGTCATCTGCAGGTGGTTGAAGTGCAGGTTGAGCGTGAGCCCCAGGGCGAAGATGGCCGCCCCGATCCACATATTCCGGCGCAGCGCGTAGAACATGCCCGCCAGCACCAGCGGAATGTAGGCAATGGTCAGGGACTTGGTATTGTGGCCCGCCTCCAGTATAATGAAGTTGTAGGAAGTAAACGCAAAGGCAATGGCGCCCACCACGGCTAGCCAGGTATGGAGCCGCAGCGTCACCAGCAGCACATAGGCGCACAGCAGCGTGATGAAGATATTGCCCGCCATAGCCGGCAAATTAAACGTAAAGATGGTGTGGATCACGCCCGAAAAATCACCCGGGTAGCGGGTGTTGATCAGGTAAGAGGGCATGCCACTGAACATGGAGTTTGTCCAGAGGGTCTCTTCGCCGGTAGCTTCCCGGTAGTCCTGTATTTCTTTGGCTCCCCCCTTGAACTGCAGGATGTCGTGCTGGGCCATGGCCTTGCCTTCGAACAGCACCGGGGCAAAGTAAACGGCCGTTAATACAAGAAAAATCAGGACCGCGATCAGGTGCGGAAGCACATCGCGTTTAAAGTTTATAGAAGCAATCATATCTTTCAGAAACCTCGGAATAGAGCTTGAAAGATATGATTTTTATTTTACTTCTTCATAATCGACGTACTGGCCGCCGTTGAAATCCTTGCGTTCCGGCTGCTCAGGTATGTAGTCGATCTTCACGCCTCCCTGCTGCCGGCCATGGCCATTTGGCTGCGGCTCCTGGTGCGGTTGCTGCGGGCGGTGCATGTTCGTATGGAAGAAGGTGCCGTTGCGGATACTCTTCTTCACGAAGAAAGCCAGCAGCCAGCGAAACAGGAAAGGGGCCACTAACCTGATTAAAAAGATAACGAGTATGGTAACGAATATGAATTTGATCATGATGCTCGGTTAAGGTATAGCCAACTTGGAGGCTAGCTATCATATAACAAAAATAGTACCTCTTATGATACAACTCCTATGCCAAAACTTTGTTTCATGACATTCCGGCGGAGCCCTGCAAAGATACAAAATTTCATTTTAGGCAAGTGCCTCCGCTGCGATACAAAAAAAAGCCTCTCCGGTAAGGGAGAGGCTTTTCTAGTTACAGTACCTTCCGGTTATACGCTCAGGTATAGGTTTCGCTCGGAATAAATTTTCACGAAATAATCATCCTGCAGGTTGTCGATGAAGTAGATGGCCTCACCCGTTGACTTCATCTCAGGCCCCAGCTCCTTGTTCACTTCCGGGAACTTGTTGTGCGAGAACACCGGCACCTTGATGGCATAACCTTCTTTGTGCGGGTTGAAGTTGAAGTCCTTGATCTTCTTCTCGCCCAGCATCAGCTTGGTGGCGTAGTTGATGTACGGCTCACGGTAGGCTTTTGCGATGAACGGAATGGTACGGGATGCACGCGGATTGGCTTCGATCACATACACGATCTCATTCTTCACGGCAAACTGTATGTTGATAATCCCTACCGTGTTCAGCGCCAAAGCGATGCGCTTGGTATAGTCTTCGATCTGACGAATCACATTGTCGCTCAGGTCAAACGTAGGCAACACCGCGTAGGAGTCACCGGAGTGGATACCAGCCGGCTCAATGTGCTCCATGATACCGCAGATATGCACGTCCTCGCCGTCGCTGATCGCATCGGCCTCTGCCTCGATCGCATGATCCAGGAAGTGGTCGAGCAGCACCTTGTTGCCCGGATGATCTTTCAGCAGGTCGATCACGTGGGCTTCCAGCTCTTTTTCGTTGATCACGATCTTCATGCTCTGGCCACCCAGCACGTAGCTTGGGCGCACCAGCAGCGGGAACTTCAGCTCCTTGCACAGCTCCAGCGCTTCTTCCGCCGTTTCGATCACACCGAACGGAGGGTATGGAATATCGAGGTCACGAAGCAACGTTGAGAAGGAACCACGGTCTTCAGCCAGGTCCAGGGCTTTGTAGCTCGTTCCGATCACTTTGATGCCGTAGCGGTCCAGTTTCTCGGCCAGCTTCAGAGCCGTCTGTCCACCCAGCTGCACGATCACACCTTCCGGCTTCTCGTGCTTGATGATGTCGTAGATGTGCTCCCAGAATACGGGCTCGAAGTAAAGCTTGTCCGCAATGTCAAAGTCAGTCGAAACCGTCTCCGGGTTGCAGTTGATCATGATGGTTTCGTAGCCACACTCTTTGGCGGCTAATACGCCATGCACACAGCTGTAGTCGAATTCTATACCTTGTCCGATGCGGTTAGGACCGGAGCCAAGTACCACGATCTTCTTCTTGTCAGTGGAAATGCTTTCGTTTTCGCCATCGAAGGTGCTGTAGTAGTACGGCGTCTTGGCTTCAAATTCTGCCGCGCAGGTATCCACCATTTTGAAAACACGCTCTATCCCCAGCTCCATACGAACAGCATGCACTTCACTTTCCAGGCACTTGAGGATGTAGGCGATCTGGCGGTCGGCGTAGCCTTTTACTTTGGCTTCGCGCAGCAGCTCGGCCGGCAGTGTGGCCAGCGTATACTTCTCCATCTCCTTTTCAAGCATGTCCAGCTCTTCGATCTGGTTCAGGAACCACGGGTCGATCTTGGTCAGCTTCTGGATGGTACTGGTAGGTATACCGATGCGCATGGCATCTTTGATGCAGAACAGGCGGTTCCAGCTTGGGTTTTTGAGGTTGTAGATGAGGTCATCGTAATTGGTCATCTCCTTGCCGTCGGCACCGATGCCGTTGCGCTTGATCTCGAGGCTCTGGCAGGCTTTCTGCAGCGCCTCCTGGAAGGTACGGCCGATGCCCATCACTTCTCCCACAGACTTCATCTGCAGGCCCAGCGTACGGTTGGCTCCTTTGAATTTATCGAAGTTCCAGCGCGGTATCTTCACGATCACGTAGTCCAGGGCAGGCTCAAAGTAAGCCGAGGTGGTCTTGGTGATGGCGTTCTTCAGCTCGTCGAGGTTGTAGCCGATGGCCAGCTTGGCCGCGATCTTGGCAATCGGGTAGCCGGTTGCTTTGGATGCCAGGGCTGAAGAGCGGGACACGCGCGGGTTGATCTCAATGGCGATGATGGTATCGTCAAACGGGCTCACCGAGAACTGTACGTTACAGCCGCCGGCAAACTGCCCGATGCCGTTCATCATCTTGATGGCCAGGTCGCGCATTTGCTGGTAGATGGTATCGGGCAGGGTCATGGCCGGAGCCACCGTGATGGAGTCGCCGGTATGGATGCCCATCGGGTCAAAATTCTCGATGGAGCAGATGATGATCACGTTGCCCAAGTTATCGCGGAGCAGCTCCAGCTCGTATTCTTTCCAACCCATGATGCTTTGCTCCACCAGTACTTCGTGTGTGGGCGAAGCATGCAGGCCACGGGTAAGCGCCGCATCGAATTCTTCAGGGGTATTAACAAAACCGCCCCCCGAACCTCCAAGGGTAAACGAAGGGCGAATAACGAGTGGGAAGCCGATTTCCTGTGCGATCTCTTTTCCTTCGAGGAAAGAAGTAGCCGTTTCGCCTTTGCAGACATTCACGTTCAGCTCGAGCATCTTCAGGCGGAATTTCTCCCGGTCCTCTGTCGTCTCAATGGCTTTGATGTCCACCCCGATGATCTTGACACCGTACTTTTCCCATATACCTGCCTTATCACATTCAATGGCAAGGTTGAGAGCCGTCTGGCCACCCATGGTAGGCAGTACTGCGTCGATCTGGTGCTTTTCCAGGATCTCAATGATGTATTTCTTCTCGAGTGGTTTGAGGTACACATTGTCCGCCGTGATACTATCGGTCATGATAGTGGCGGGATTGGAATTGATGAGGGTTACCTCTATCCCTTCTTCGCGGAGGGAGCGGGAAGCTTGGGAGCCCGCATAATCAAACTCGCAGGCCTGGCCGATAACGATAGGGCCAGATCCAATTATCAGAACAGATTTAATACTGGTGTCTCTAGGCATGTGCTTGGGTAGGTGTAAATTGCCCAAAGTTACCGCAAAATGTTGGGGCTGACAAAAGAAAACTTTAAGGAAGGTAAATTTTAATGCTGCAACTGCCGCCTCCCGGCCTTCTTTCCGGCTTGATTTTCTTCTGTTTAATCCCCGTTTTCGAGTATAAAAAGCTCGTTTACAGTAATCCCAAACAAAGCCGACATTTTGAGGGCAAGAAGCGTAGAGGGCAGATATTTATTTTTCTCGATCGCGTTGATGGTCTGGCGGCTAACGCCGAGTGCCCCGGCCAGTTGCTCCTGCGTCATGTCTTTCTTTGCCCGCTCCACCTTTATGTTATTCTTCATCTGTCTCCAGGGCCCTGCGTGTGCGATAAAGCCTATATCGGAAAGAGGCGTAGGTATAGCCGAGTAAGAGCGCCAGCGCTCCCAGCATGCCGCCTACATCGGGCATACGCAGCGCATGGCCGCTCAGCAACCCGGCTATATTGCTGAAGAAAGGCAGCCACAACAAACCCATGACCAGATAAAACACGCCCGTCACAAAGGACTGATAACGCAGCGCCAGGACCATTTCATCTTCTTCTCTTTCCTCCGAAAAATTGAGCAGGGCTAATCCTATGATAAGCGGATAATACACCATCGGGTAAGTCCATTCAGCAAAAAACGCCCTGGAGTCGGTTACCAGACCCGATTTTATCAGCATAAAACTCAGTCCCGCCATCACCGGGAGGCCTGCTATAAGTGTCCCGTAGCCCACCCGCTTATACCTGTGGGGCAATAAAGTGGTGGCTGGAAAGAGCTCTTTCATAGGTCTTTTTGTTGAAGTACGATTCCAATTATTAAAAGTAAAGAATATTTTACAAAAAGTACAGAGATTTTTACCAACTCTAGCCCTACTTCGGTTTACTACCATCAGTTTTTTGAAGACATACACTGAGAGCAGGTATAGACCGGGTCTTTTCTTAACACAAGCTATACCTAAACCTTACAGGTAGTATCCGTACTAAAGGGTATAACTTAAAACCGAAACGATATGGAAACACCCCGCGAAGACGATATCATTACCAACTCAGATGAAAGCGAACGCTTGCCCGACGAAAATCCCGAGCCACTGGAGGGCGTCAAAAAGGAGGAAAGAGATATCTTGGATCCTGAACCAGAAGGCAAAGAAGAAGGCGGCAATGTAGCCGCCAAGGAAGAAAAAGACACCCGCGAACTGGACGGCAGCAACGCCAACAGCCTCCGCACCAAATAAAACTGCCTGTCAAACAAAAGCCGCAACCGCAGGCAGCATGCCTGCGGTTGCGGCTTTTTCAGGAGCAATCTCTGCCTTTATAATCATGGGAAGTATTTTGTATTTCCGACCCCTGCCGCTTTCATAGCAAAACCTGGATATACCTGCACGAATATAGATTTATTGCAATATTACAGCGTGTTTATTTCATGCAGATATTTTGCAAATCCACTTCTTTTAAGTATCATAAGGCTGTGATTCACCGGTTTAACCTCAAAGACAATGGTCTACTTTCAAACAGACTATCTTCTGGTAGAGTACCATGCCGCCAGCCACCTGCTGGTAAGCCAGTGGTATGGCAAATGCAGCAGCCTGCAGTACCGGCAGGCGCTTATTGAAGTTGTCCGGCTTGCCCGGAAATTAGCCGCATCGTATGCCATTACCGACAGCAGACTCCTTTCCCCGCTTGAGCCCGACGACATCACCTGGACCCGGGACGTATATGCACAGGCCTTTGACAAACTTCCGCTGAAACGCTCTGCCTCTCTGAATCCTTACAATGCGACCGCCGAACAGCAAATGCAGCAGATCCGGACTTCCAAAAAGCAGCAGCCCGCCTTCGAAACAAGGGAATTCGACGACCTGACCTCTGCCTACGACTGGCTGATTTCGGAAGAATAACCTGCAGGTGACACGGGCTATCCTTTTAGGCTGCTCCTGCTGCAGTATGCTGTAAACTCCCTATCTTGAACACATGCTATACGCTCTCCTTAAACTGATCTACAAAGCCGGACTTTGGGTGTTTTTCCGGAAATTTGAAGTGCGCAACCGCCACCTGATGCCCGAGCAGGGTCCGCTGCTGGTGGTCTCCAACCACCCCAATACCTTCATGGACCCGATTGTGATTGCCTCCCTGCTCAAGCAGCAGGTATACTTCATTGCAAAAAGTACGGTCTTCAACACTCCCCTCAAGAAGTGGCTGCTGTAGCGCATGCACCTTATACCTGTCCAGCGGCGGGAGGATATGCCCGATCAACCTGTTAACAACGCGGAAACTTTCCAGGCCAGTTACCAGGCCCTCGCCGCCCACAGGACCTTGCTTATTTTTCCGGAAGGCAACAGCTTCAACGAACGGCGCCTGCGCAAGCTCAAAACAGGCGCGGCCCGCATTGCGCTGGGTGCGCAAGCCAGTGGCGTTGGAGCGGCAGGTATACGCATCCTGCCCGTCGGGCTCAACTACTCAGCTCCTAGCCGCTTCCGCAGTGATGTGTTTGTCAATGTAGGCGAACCGATCGAGGTAGGGGATTACCTTCCGGACTATCAGGCTGATAGCCTCGGAACGGTAAACACGCTCACCGAACAGATACGGGAGCAGTTGGAGCAACTGATCGTGGTAACCCCCTCGGACGAAGAAGATGAACTGGTGCAGCACATTGAATTGATTTACAAAGAGAGACTGGTAGCAGAGGCAGGCATAGCAGCACCCGGCCACGAACAGGACTTTCTGCTCACCAAGGCCATCATCAAGAGCCTGGCCCATTTTATCAGTACCCAACCCGAACGGGTGAAAGCACTTCAGAGTCAACTCCACGCTTACAGACAACAACTAAAAGCGCTCGGGCTACAGGATACGGATATCGGCCAGGGGCAGAGGCCACGTCTGCAGCCTATGAAAGACCTGATCTTCCTGTTTCTGGGCTTTCCGTTCTACTGCTACGGGCTGGCAAACAACTATCTCCCTTATAGTATACCTTCTAAAGTAGCGCATCTGCTCACAGAAGAAAAAGAGTTTGTGGCCCCGATCATGTTATCGGCAGGCATCTTCTCCTTTCCTGTATTCTATACCTTGCAGAGCCTGCTGTTCTGGCAGCTGCTGCCCGGCATACCTTATCTGCTGCTCTATCTGGTCAGCCTGCCGCTGGCCGGATTTTTCACACTCCAATACTGGAACCACCTGCAGCAGATGCATGGGCGCTGGTTGCTGCTGCGGCTCTGGCTGAAAAAAGATGACAGGGTAGAGCAACTGCAGCAACAGCGGCAGGAGATTATGGCAACCCTCGACAGGGCCAGGCAAGAGTACTTGCTGTTACACGCTGATCACTAGCATTTTACAAAAACACACTGCCTGTTTTTCTGCATCCGGCTTATCAGAAGATAGTAATCCCTCCGTACTTATACCTATACCTTGCTTCGCAAAACCTGTAATTCCTTCTCTCTTAGATAGCTTAAACTTTAAAAATATTATCTAAATCTTTAAAGCGCCGTAAAAAGGATACTGTAATTATAAACAACACAGTTTAACGATTTAAGACTATGAAAAAAACATTCGTAAACCTTCTTGCTTCTTCGTTTGTACTAGCCACGGTTTTATCAGGTTGTGCTGATACTACTACTACCGGCACTGAAACAGAAGCAACAGAAACCGACGATATGAACGGGACGACAACGGGTAGCACAACCGGTAGTACGACCGGCACCACAAGCGGTACAACTTCCGGCACTACATCCGGTTCTACAACAGGCACCACTACCGGAACAACCACTGGCACAACTTCCGGGACAACCACTGGTACTACCACTGGTACCACTACCGGAACTACAACGGGTACAACAACAGGCACAACTTCTGGTACTACTTCCGGTTCTACAACAGGTATGACTACCGGAACAACCACCGGTACCACTTCGGGTACTACTTCCGGAACGACCAGTGGCACAACTTCCGGAACAACTACTACCGGTACTACAACTGGTACTACAACTACCGGAGGAACTACAACCGGCAGTACAACTGGTGGTACAACTACAATGGGCACAACTCCACGCTAGTAAAAGAGCACTTTATTTGATACCAGCAAAAAGGCAAGTACCATCCGGTTTTTGCCTTTTTGTTTTACCCCAATCCTTAACCTGACACCCATGAATCAACTGCATCTATACCTGAAAAAGGTTTTTACAGTTGACCTCCGTGCATTGGCCATCATGCGTATATGGGTGGCCGGCATCATTCTGACAGATCTGGCTATCCGGGCTACCGACCTGGAAGCGCACTATTCCAACATGGGGGTATTGCCCCTGCACGTGCTGTACCAGTTCGGCTGGAACACCTATCATTTTTCATTCCATACCCTGAGCGGACTGTGGCAGGTACAGGCCGTGCTTTTCCTGGTAGCGGCCGTGTTTGCCGTGTGCCTGCTGTTGGGCTACAAAACCCGGGCAGCCACCATCATCAGCTGGGTCCTGCTGGTCTCACTACAGAACCGGAACACGTTTATCGCGCAGGGTGGGGATGACCTGCTCCGCATGCTTCTCTTCTGGGGGATGTTTCTACCATGGGGGAGATTCTACAGCTACGATGCTGCCAAACGGGAGGGGCCGGAACTGCAAACAAGCACCTACTTCAGTGCAGCGACAGCGGCTTATATCCTGCAGATCTTTCTGGTATACTTCTGCACTGCCCTGCTCAAAAACTCTCCCGAGTGGACCACGGAAGGCACGGCCCTGTACTATGCGCTGAGCCTCGATCAGATCCTGATGCCGGTTGGCAAGCTACTGTATCCGTATCCTGACTTACTGGAATTTCTGACCCACGTGACCTGGTATACCGAGCTGCTGTTGCCTTTCCTGTTGCTCATTCCCTTCTATAACAGCTTTTTCAGGCTCCTTGTCATCGGGGTGTTGTTCTTCTTTCACATCGGCATCAGCCTCACCTTATTCGTAGGCTTGTTTTACCTGATCAACATCGCATCGATTGCAGGCTTGCTGCCCCCCGTTGCCATGGATTGGGCTGAACGACGTTTGCTGGCTTCTTTCCGGCGGCCGCTCACCGGGCAGTTTCAGCGTATCTTCAAAGGCTTCCGGAGTCCGGCTACACTGCAGGTACAGTTCCGCCTGCGTAAGCCACTTCTGTCCAGGTCACAGCTGCATTCCCTTCGCGAAGTATTTGTAAGTTTTATATTGATTTACTGCATCTGGTGGAATCTGGCAGGAGCAGATGTGCGGGTACCCGCTATGACCGAGCGCACCTCCTGGCTCGGTAACCTGCTGCGCGTGGACCAACGCTGGGGTATGTTTGCCCCGGCTGTGTTCAAAGACGATGGCTGGTATGTGCTGGAGGGGCACACGGCTGCAGGACAGCTGATCGACCTCAACAACCAGGGCAAAGCCGCTGACTATGCCAAGCCGGCTTCCGTTATGGCCCTGTTCAAGAACGACAGGTGGCGAAAATATTCGGAGAACTACCTGTTTGTGCAGTATGCATTTCTGCGCCCCTACTATTGCAATTATCTGGTGCGCCGCTGGAACGAGGCGCATCCGCAGAACGCTGTCAAAGAGCTGCAGGTAGTCTACATGAAAGAATATACGTTGCCCGACTACCAGCCGGTAATACCACAGCGGGAGGTGCTCTGCACCTGCGCCAACCTGCCACAATAGGCAACCCGGCTCTGGTGGCGCAGAGCCCCGTCTGCTCTGTTACTCATCCTTGTCAGAAGCCAGTGC
The DNA here is from genome assembly GCF_054824225.1 of Pontibacter sp. HJ8. Lineage (NCBI taxonomy): Bacteria > Pseudomonadati > Bacteroidota > Cytophagia > Cytophagales > Hymenobacteraceae > Pontibacter > Pontibacter sp. HJ8. The sequence continues at coordinate 7,695 of NZ_JSYF01000002.1, read as the reverse complement.
ACTGCCAACAGCCGCAGCCACCAGGCCGCCCAACAGATAGATACCCACTGTCATTGCCCGGGTACTGTCAGACCGGTTGCTGGGGTCGGAACCCAGGCCCAGCGGGCCAGGCAGCAATACAGCGCCTGCCCCGGCACCAGCTCCTAACAGACCTCCCCGCAGCCAGGCATTTTTTCCTGTGCCTGCCAGGCTATAATAGAGTGAATTGGACACCACATCCCCTACCATGGCCCAGGTACGCAGGTCACCATCGGCTGGCGGTTCTTTTCCTGCTTTCCGCATAATCTTGGAGATAGCCCGCATACCCAGCACGTCCATGCGGGGCGCTTCCGATACAAATCTTCTCAAGGTTTCGTGGGTGACTGTAAGGGCGATGGCTCCTGCCAGCCCGCCCGCCAGTGATTTTATCGCTTCCATAGTTTCAGTTTTTGGGATGTATACGCAGACTGCTGCTGACAGATGAACATATTTGTCATAAAGCGTCGCAAGACCTGTATAGCTTCAAGATGAGTGGGCCCCAAGCCTGCTGTAAAACAGAAAAACCGGACATATGCCCGGTCTTTCTGGTAAGAAGTATATCCGAAATGTTTATGAATTTCTATTCGGGTTTTTGTTGCCTGCGTTTTTCACACGTGCGCTCTTTATATTGGAGCCGGCGTTCTTGTTCTTGTTTCTTGAGTTCATGGCAACCCAGCCAGCACCTAAAGCCAGGAGCGAACCGCCTACTACCTTTTGGGTAGTGCTCAGGTTCGATACTTTCTCTACAGTTGAGCTGCCAAACTGCTGCAGCTTGCTGGTGATGTTGTTAAGACCTCCTTTGCCGGAAGTACCAGACTGGTTAGCTGAGCCTGAAGCTGAAGACTGACCAGACGAACCCATTGATGAGCTATTCGACTGTGCGCTGTGTGAGCTGCCCTGGGCAGAGGGTTGATTCAAGTTTGATTGCGGATTCTTATTTCCCTTGTTTTCCATAGTTATTTTGTTTTAGAATAAAACATTGATCGCTGCCCCGGATGACGGTCTACAACTGCACGTTGCTTCCTTAGTTGCCAGGACTTCAGACTTATATGTATCGGTTTTCAGAGCATATGGTTGCACCAGCTTTAGCATTTCCCCTTAAGCACAACTGTGACTTGCTATAGTTATACCTTCGTAAAAACACCTGAAATGCGGCTCTATGCCCTTTCTTGGGATATAAACGGAGAGTAGAGAGCTGTTTACTGTACCTGAACAGCTCTGAGTTCTGCCAGGGTCTGTTTTATTTCCTGCTGTTCATCGGCGTCCAGTTTCTCGGTAGCTTTTCCACTCTGGTAGAACTGCAGAATGTTCTGACGCAGGGCTGGGGTCAGGTGTTTGAAGTCTGCCTTGTAGAGCTTGTGCACCAGTTCAGCATAGGTTTTGTCGGTCAGTGCATAGGCCCCGGCCCGGGTAGGCTTACCCGTGTCGAGTTGGGTGTTGGGCAGCTTTAGCCGCTCCTGCCGGTGGAGCTGCTCAATGAGTTTGGCATAGTTGTCAACCGTGGTATTGAAACTCAGATAGAACAGTTTTTCAGCCTCCGGAGTGGGCGGTTTAAAAGCCAGTGTCCGGAGCGGTCCTAGTTTGGGCGACACCTTCATGACCCAGGCTACCATGCGGGCAAAGAAGTTTGGTTTCTCATACTCCTTCCCCCAGTTTTTATTAAAATCCGCTTTGCGCATGTGATACGTGAAGGTGCGACGTGTAGCGCCGGGGCTGGCTTTTTGTATATCGCTCTTTTTAGCCTGCCAGGCAGCTTTGGTCAGATCAGGCATCAGGCCCCGGATCGTATACCGGTAGGTGCCTATGGCCAGCGGAACATTCAGGAATACATCCTTTAGTTCCAGTCCGTACGTTTCCAGGAAAGCGCGTTCGAGCAATTCTTTTGATACCTCGAACCCGATGAAGTTCTGGTACGCCTCCGAAGCATAATTTCCCCTGGCCACCTGCAATACATCAAAGCCAAATTCTGTTTTCACATGTGCCACCGGGTCATCGGCATATGTCACCTCCGGCCCATGCTCCTGCCGCACCTCAGGGTATACCAACGCGACCGCCCTGTTAGTGCCCAGCGGGTGCCCGTGAATATCGGCATTGAAATGCGACATGGCCCCCAGCGCAAAGGCATACTCTTCCACTGTACCGGCAGACCGGATCATGTTCTCTACAAAATCGCCGCTGCGCACATAATGTGTCAGGTCTGTAAAAAACGTATTGCCGAAAGGGAAGTAGCCCATGTCCTGCACAATAGAGCCGCCGTAGGTATAGGCCTGGGCCTTTTTGATGGCCTCCTCAGAAGCATTGGGGAAGCGCTTGCGCAGCAAAGGGGCGATAGCGTCTTTCCAGGTAGCGTCGATAATGGCCTGGTGTGTCAGCACGCCATAGGCCCCGGCAGCAGGCGCTGCAAACAGGAACAGGAGAGTCAGGACGATACTGGCAAGTCCCGCACGGGTGGATCGGTTCATAACCAGCGTATACGGGATAGTGGTTTTAATAGATAGTTTTACGCCTATATTTCAGGTTGCTTTTCCGCTTTGCGTTGCTGCAGATAGGAGAGCACTTCCATCAGGCTGATGCCCAGGAGTACCCACGTGGCACCAAGCAGGAACCCCGCCAGCACATCCGAGAGAAAGTGCACGCCCAGGTAGATCCTGCTGAAGCCGATCAGGAGAATAAACACAGCCGTTGCCAGCAACAGAGCGCTCATTTGCCGGCCTTTACGCATGCGCCGGTACATAAAATAAGCCAGCATACCATAAAGCGAAATAGCTGTGGTGGCGTGGCCGCTCGGAAAAGAAAAGTTGTGTTCGGGATAGAAAGCTACCTTATCGGGGCGGTCGCGGCTGATGAACGTCTTGCTGTACTGCACCGCTATACCTGTTCCGGCCATCGTGAGCCAGAAAGCCAGTATAGCTGTATACCGCCGCCGGTACAGGAAAACAATCGTAGCCAGACCACCCATCGAGAATACCGCCTCGCGCGTGCCAAGTTGTGTCAAGGCATAAAACAGTTGGCTCAGCCAGTTGCTCCGGATACTGTAGAGGAACGCTGTGAACTTCTTGTCCACCATAACCACACCTTCCGACTCGATCACGTCTTCTGTCAGTTGGGAAAGCAGGACGGCATTGATCCCGATGACCAGGAAGAGCAGCGTCAGCGGCAAACCCATGAAAGTCGTTGTATCAAAGCGCCGCACCAGGAAATAATACGTGTTGGGGAAGCGGCGGCGCACCCGCTTTACCAGGGGCTGCCGGGACAGCCAGTGCAGGAAATTCTGGAGGAGATACGTGAGAAAGTTCTTCATAGGGGAATAATCCAATAGGGATACGTAATCCTCTTTATATGAGTGGCAACTGATCGTATTTACTTACAAAATGTTATGCTTCACATGGTTGTATCGTTTATTGACAACCTCGCAGGTCCAACTAAAGTACACAATCCTATGAGAGGGTTTGAATATATATATGACAAACTCCTGCTCGGTGTGGGAGTTGGATTGCTGGTGCTTCTGTGGGTACAGTTTCCGGCAATTCCTGAGATGGATGTGCAAGATCATATCCGCTATACCTCAGAGGAATCGGAAGTGGTACTCAGCTCCAAAGCCCGCTTTATGAAGCCTTCGAAGGCGCTTTCGCCCCGCGATGTGATAAAAATACAGTTGTATGCCCTGCAACGGAATGACGTGAGCGACAGTGGCATCATCACGGTCTTCAACTTCTCTTCCCCTACCAGCCGGGGCAGCCTTGGCCCCCTCAACCATTTCAGGATGCTGGTTCGTGACCCTGCCTATAGCCCTATGCTTAACTTTGTTTCATACAAAGCCGGACAAGTGGTGGTAACGGACGACACAGCGTACCAGCTGGTCGTGATCCGGGGGGTGGATGGAGTAGCGGCCGCTTACCTGTTCATCCTGGCCAAGCAACGCAAGGGGATATACAAAGGCTGCTGGATGACCGTAGGCGTCGCCCGGCAGGATTCGGATAGGGAAACCAGCTTGCTGTAGCAGCAAGAAGGCTGAGCAAAATTCCGGGCGGAGGCTCTGAAAGTAGTATTAGCGCCGTATCATCAGAGCGCCAGCTCCATTTTGATGTCGGCCCGTTCGTAGATGCTGGGTGGCATCGGCACCTCCACAAAACCCAGGCGGCGGTACAGGTTCAGGGCTGTTTCCAGTTGGCGGTTGGATACCAGGTATACCTTGGCAGCGCCTGCCTGCCTGGCTTTCTCGATGGCTGCCTTGCCCAGCAACTTACCTAGCTGGAGGCCCTGCGCTTTGGGAGTGACCGCCATCTTGGCCAGTTCATAAACGCCTTCCCCGTCATTGATCAAAGCACAGGTGCCTACGATCTCTCCCTGGTAGCTCGCCATGAGTATGTATCCGCCCTTATCCAGAATATAGCCATAGGGATCGCTCAGCGATTTATAATCCGCTTCTTCCATCACAAAATAGCGGGTGATCCATTCTTCGTTCAAGGCCCGGAACGCAGCAGCGTGCTGCGGTTCAAAATCAAGTATCTGTACAGGAGCAGAATCAGTAATAGGCATGGCGGTAATTTCTTTTGTGCAAAATTAAGCGAAGAGAGGTGCCGCGCCAAATTACCGGCCTCAGAAATAGTTTACCCCTATCTTTTCGATAGAATTGAAGGTATAAGCCTTGTACCCAAAACTTACACACATAGGTATGGACCAGACCATCCCGCTTTGGCTGCCGATCAGCTATACCTTGTTTCTGCTGGTGCTGGTGCCCGTGTACTGGAAGCACTACGGCCCCGCCAATTTCCTCTGGTTCTCAGATATTGCTCTCTTCTCGGTAGGCATCGTGCTCTGGACAGAAAACCACCTGCTGCTGAGCATGATGGCAGTCGGGGTGCTGGGGCTGGAGCTGATCTGGAATGCAGATTATTTTGGGCGGCTGCTGACTGGGAAACAACTCCTGGGGCTGAGCGACTACATGTTCCACCCGGACAAAAGCCTGTTTTTGCGGGGGCTTTCTCTTTTTCATGTTTTCCTGCCGGCCCTCGTTATCTGGCTCTTGGTAGAGTGGGGCTATGATACCCGGGCGATCTACTACCATACTGCCCTGGCCTGGATCGTGCTGCTGCTCACCTACCTTCTCACCGATCCGAAAGAGAACATCAACTGGGTATTCGGCCCGGGCAATGAGCCGCAGCACTCGCTGCCGCACGGGCTATACCTTGTACTAGCCCTGCTGTTCTTTCCTTTGATCGTTTTTATACCTTCTCACTTTGTGCTGAAATGGATTTTTAACTAGCCCGGGGCTACAAATAAAAATAGCGGGCAATACCCGCTATTTTTACATTCACTTTAATCAAATCTTAAATATTCTGTACCGTGTTCGCGTCCGGTATTTTTACCTTTTCGGAGGTCTTAAGCCCCGATACTACTTCTATGTTGATACCGTCCGAGAGGCCGGTCTTCACTGCGCGTTTCTCAAAAACCTGGGGTGCTTTTTCTACTTCCACGTAGGGTTTGTCTTTCTCAAACTTGAGCATGCTTTCCTTGATGGCCAGTACTTTCTCGCGCTTGTCCAGCACGATGTCGGCATTGGCACTGTAGCCGGCCCGGATAAAGTCTTTCTCATCGAGCAGCACTTTCGCCCGGATCGGGAATTTGATAGAGCCTTCCACTTCCGTTCCTTTTGGCGCGATGTACTCCAGCTTGGCATGGAACACCCGCCCCTCGATGGCCCCGATAGTCAGCAGCAGGTCCATGTTCTCTTTCAGTTTGCCTACTTCCGATTCGTCTATTTCGCCTTCGAACACCAGGCTGCGCATATCGGCAACGGTCGCGATGGTGGTACCCTCGTTGAAGTTGTTGCGCTCAATGATGGAGGTGCCTACTTTTACCGGTACATCCAGCAGCATGCCGTCTATGGTAGAGTAGACCAGGTTCGAGGACTGGCCGCTGCGCCTGGAAGCGCCTTCGCGCACCAGCTGCAGGTTGTTCTCGGCTGATTGCATTGCCTGGCGTGTCAGGTTAAACTCTGCTTTGTACTTGCGAAACTCCTGCTCCGGAATTACCTTTTGCGCATACAGCTGCTCATAGCGGGCCAGTTCGCGTTTGGCTTCATCGAAGTTGATGCGGGCCGTCTGTACTTCGTTTTCGGCATTGTTCACGCTCACGATGTTGGGCACGATCTTCACTTTGGCCAGCAACTGCCCCTGCTTGACAACCTGGCCGGCTTCTACGTACAGCTCTTCTACCGTACCCGATACCTGCGATTTTACCTGCACTTCTTTGCGCGGCACAATGGAGCCCGTAGCTACCGTCTTCTTGACAATGTTAGTGGTAAAGGGTGCCTCCGTTTTATAAACAATGGGATCCGTGTTCGACTTCTTGTAAAAGTAGTAGCCCAGCCACGCCGACAGCGCCAGAAAAATCAGGAGGAACAGTCCGATAAAAACCTTTTTCATAGGGATATGGTCAATTAACAGTTATCAGTAATCAGTAATTAATTATGAGTATGACATTCAATATTAAAACTATACTTACTCTTCCTGCAGGGCTACTACCGGATTGACCCGGGCGGCCTTGGTGGCGGGTATCAGTCCGGCCAGGGCGCCTGCCACTACCAACAGCACCGTGGCCGTAATGGCGATTCCCAGGTTCACTTCCGGAGCCCCGAAAAAGCCGGCCTGCACTTCGTACTTGATCATAAGGCTTTCGATCAGGGCCACCAGGCCCGTACCTGCCAGCAAGCCTACATAACCGGCCAGGCCCGTGATCACGATCGACTCCTGTATGATCAGGCTGACAATGGAGAGCGGTGTGGCACCCAGCGCTTTCCGGACACCGATCTCTTTGGTGCGCTCCTTCACCACGATCAGCATGATGTTGCCCACCCCAATGATGCCCGCGATGATGGTACCGATACTGACCAGCCAGCTAAACCCTGCTATACCTGCAAACATGCCTTGTATGTCCTGGTACTCCTCCTCCACGTTGGCCGACCCAAAGGCTTTCAGGTCGGTGGGCGCTACATCGTGGCGCTTCATAAGCAGTTGTTTCACTTTCTCTTCTACTACCGCGGCCGGAATGCCTGGCTTCGGTGTCATAGCAAAAAAGCCCACTTCATTGGGTTTGTTGAAGGCCTGCTGCAGCGTCGTGGTCGGGATATAAATGGTCTGGGCATCCTGCACCACGTCCTCGTCTTTGCCAACCGGCGCAAACGTGCCCACTATCTGGAAATAAATGCCCTTGATGCTGATGTACTTGCCGATCGGGTCTTCTTCTTTCGCAAAGAGCAACTCCAGCGTGCGGGGGCCTACAACGGCTACTTTGCGGCGCTCGTCGATATCCTTCTGGTTGATGAACCGGCCCTTGACAACGTTGGTAGGCTTCACCTGCAGCACTTCAGGCGTCTCACCGTTCACGGTAAAGGCGGAGCTCTTGGTGCCATACACCACCGCAAAATCACCGTCTACCTGGTTACTGGGAGCCAGCACCGCCACTTCCGGCACACTGATGCGGATGGCCTCCATGTCATCGTTGGTCATCTTGATTGTCCGGCCTGCTTTCAGGCCCATGTAGGGCACGCTGGTGCGCTGTGTCCAGACGAAGACGGCGTTCTTGGCAATGTTGAACTCGGCCATGATGCCATTCTCCAATCCTTTCCCGGCTCCCAGCAGCAGTACCAGCATGAAGATGCCCCAGAACACCCCA
>NZ_JSYF01000180.1:0-14390 GCF_054824225.1 Pontibacter sp. HJ8 | reverse complement strand
TAGATTCTGACTTTGGTAGTGCCGGCACCCTGCAAGGAGATATCCACCGGGGCATTTTTCTGCCAGGCACCTGCTGTAAAGTCCGGCACATCGATTGAGTTGGAGCGGTTGGCCACCGACCACTCGCTCAGCATGGCAACAGAGCTCCAGGAGGCGGCATCGTATACATCCTGATCCAGCGGCAACCCGTTGCGCAGGCAATCGATCAGGCGCCATTCCATCAGGAAGTCCATACCGCCGTGCCCGCCGATCTGTTTGGCCATCTCGCCCAGCTTTTTGATGATCTCCGGCGTATACTTCTCTTCCACAGCCTTGTACTCCTCTGGTTTCAGCCATCCGCTGTGTCCTTTGGATATTTTTGATTCCGGCCACTTCCTGGCCATCCCTTTGGTTCCGCTCACGAGGTGAATACGGGAGTAAGGACGGGGTGTAGTAACATCATGCTGGATCATGATTGTTTTGCCGTTTTTGGTGCGGATGGTGGTCGTGTTCATGTTGCCACGGTAGGTATCCTGTACAAAGGGCTTGTAGAAGGAATCAGCAGCAGCCCGTCGCTGGGCCTCCTCGTACATCTGGAAATCATTGGTTGATACCGAAACCAGGTAGTCCATGGCGTCGCCCCTATTGATGTTCATGATCTGGCAGATAGGGCCCAGGCCGTGGGTCGGGTAGAGGCTGCCATTGCGGGTCATGTTTTCTTTCAGACGCCACATTCCTTCATAGCCGTTTTTATCGAAGTTCAGGTCGAGCAGTTGGTGGATGTACGCGCCTTCTCCGTGTATGATCTCCCCGAAATAACCCTGGCGTGCCATGTTCAGGGTCATCATCTCAAAGAAGTCATAGCAGCAGTTTTCGAGCATCATGCAATGCTTTTTGGTTCGCTCGGAGGTCTCTACCAGCTGCCAGCATTCTTCCAGAGTGACGGCCGCCGGCACTTCTATGGCAACATGCTTGCCGTGTTCCATGGCATAGGTGGCCATGGGGGTGTGCGTGGCCCAAGGCGTTGCAATATAGATCAAGTCAATGTCCTCGCGCTCGCACATTTTCTTCCAGGCGTCCTCACTGCCTGAGTATAAAGTGGGCTTGTGTGCGGGGTTGGCTTCGGCCAGCTTTTTTTGTGTCTCCTGTGCTTTGGCAGGTACCAGATCGCAGAGGCCTTTGATCTCCACGCCCTCTATCTTGTTCATCCGCATCACAGCTCCAGGGCCTCTCATCCCCAGCCCGATATAGCCCACCCGCACCTTGTCGAGTTTTGGGGCCCGGTAGCCTGACATGTTGAACTGCTGGGTATAGGAGCGCCCTCCGGGCTTCTGCGCCTGATCGGTAGCTGCCTGCGGAGTGGCCGTTGCACAGCTGCTCAGAAGTCCGGTTCCGGCCAGGCCGATACCAGCCAGACCGGTAAGTTTGAGGAATTCTCTGCGATTGTTGCTCATGGTGATTTCGTAAAGACTGGATGTTTTAGGTTAAGGTTGATATAGTTGTATGGCCCGGACCGGTGAGGGTATCTTCTGCCATCGGTAATGTAGCGGAGAATGTCAGGTTCCCGAAGAACTTCGGCAGATGAAAATCAGGATGGGGCGCATCGATCCTGTTCCAGGTCAGAAAATGGGGCTCCGGCAGGTCGTCTCCGCACTTGCAGAAGTTGACCTTGCCATGCTCTTCCTCTAAGCGCCCGAGCGTGTGTTCCGAAAATACTTCGGTAGGTATAACCACGGTGAGCTGCCACGTTTTCTGAGTTGATCCGCTGTCGCCTGCCCGGAGCGTACCGGCCCGTTTTATTTTGGAAATGGTCGCTGGCGGCAGCAGCCTCCGGTTGTGCCGGTCAGGGCCGAACCCGACGCGGCATGTTCCCAGACAGTTGAATTCGATGTTGTAATAGGGTTGGTCATCCTGAAAGGAAATAAAAAGCTCCACACAGCTGTCCTTGTAAACCGGGTCGTTGGGTTTGCGGTACCTGGCCAGTATGTAGGGTTCTGTCACATAATATTTCAGAAACAGGCAATCGTTGTTGTGGGCCATCGCAAAGGTAACTTCCGGCTTTGGCTGTGGCGCAGACCAGGGAGCCTGGTCGATGGGCTGCCGTGGCAGTTTGTCCAGCTCCGTGTTGATCAGGGTCCAGGGGCTGTTTTCTTGCAGATGGGGCAGGAGGGGGAGCTCTAAATGACGCATAGTTTTAGTTTGGTTGTTGTACAGGTGCCTGAGCGCAGGAGGCCGCAATCTCCCGGATCGTGCCTTGGAGCAGCCCGATCTTTTCTTCCAGCACTTCCACCAGCCGGAACTGTGCCTGCGCCCGCTGCAGGTTGTGCTCCGGGAAATGGATCTTGTAGTAATGATCGCCGTCGATGTAATCGGTGAGGAAGCGGAGCCCCATAATGAAGGGCAGCAGGGTAATGCCCAGTGACAGCGACTCGATTTCCTGTTCGGTCAGGGAACCACGCGTCTCTTCCAGGAAGCCTTGGGTAAACCCCCGGAACAGGTCCAGGTCAATGTCTATCTTGCTCAGGTCTTTTTCATCTTCGGGAGTGGTGACCGCTGTCGTGCGGATGGCGTCGCCATAGTCGTAGGCCACAAAGCCCGGCATAACGGTATCCAGGTCGATCACACACTGCGCCTTGTCCTGGCTGTCGAGCAGCACGTTGTTGAACTTGGTATCGTTGTGCGTGATGCGGAGCGGGAGCTTGCCTTCGCGGCCAAGCCTGACAATCGTAGCCATGGCGTGTACACGTTGCTCTACAAACTCGATCTCGGCCTGTACTTCCGTCACCCTGCCTGCCGGGTCTTTCTCCCGGGCTTCTTCAAACTGCCGCAGCCGGTATTCCACATTATGAAAGTCAGGTATAGACTCGTGCAGTTGGGTCGCATCCATGTCAGCCAGCAGGGCCTGAAAGCGGCCGAAGGCTTTTCCGCCCTGGTAGGCCTGTTGGGCATTCTCTACCAGATCGTAGCTGCGCGTACCTTGCAACAGCAGGTATACCCGCCAGAAATTGCCGTCTGCATCCTGGTAATAGGTGGTGTGCCTGCGTGTCGGAATCAAGGTGAGTACTTCCCGGTCCGGGTCCTGTGCCGGCATACCTGCCAGCTTGTTACGCAGGTGCGTGGTGACCTGCTGGATATTCTCCATCAACTGGGGCACATTCCGGAACACGTGGTGGTTGATGCGCTGCAACAGGTAATCGGGGCAGGCAGCATCCGTGTTTCTGACATAATAGGTGTCATGAATATGACCGGAGCCATAGGGTGTGACAGCTTCAATGCCTCCTTTTAGGTCAAATTGAGAGAGAACGCCTTCAAAGTTATTTGATACACTGTTTGTTTCCTGCATGCTAACTAGGATGAGAGGTTTTCCACAAATCTTCGGCGTATACGCCTTTACTTACCAGCTGCGCTATATTCTGGATGGCAGTGGGCTTATCCCCCGGATACGTCACGCCAAACCACTTTTCCGGTGTTTGAAGTACTTTTACCCGGGCTGCTCCCGAACGCACGATGGCATTGACAACCCCCGGGAGATAAAACTCGCTGGTCAGGGCTGTGCCGCTGCTTCTTAAGAAATCGTTGAAGCCTTGCTCAAAGTATGGGAACACGGATGGCTGAAAGGCCATCAGGTTCATGGACACGATTTCATCGCCCTGCAGTTGGTGGATGGCAGTAGCAGGATCCTGTACTTCGATCCCGTCAGCCGTTGCTACAATCTTGGTGAGTTCGGTCAGTGACCGGAGGTAGCCGTTCCCGTCCAGCTCACATAAACCGCGCGAAACGGCGCCATGTTCTGACAAGGTGTTCTGTAGCCGAAAGCCAATCAAACCATAGGTAGCCTCGTCGGTGTTGTTTTGCAGAAAATCAGCTACCAGCTTGAAGGACTCATACCCATAGAAGTCATCGCCGTTGATCACGGCAAACGGCTCTCTGATCTTAGCCGCGGCTAACCAGACAGCCTGCCCGGTTCCCCAGGGTTTTGTCCGCCCGGCAGGTATAGCAAAGCCTGGAGGAAGCATGTCCAGTTCCTGCAGGACATAATCAACTTCAGGCTGTGCCGGAAGCCTTCCCTGCATAACCGCCTTGAATTCTTCGCTTATTGATTCCCTTACCACAAACACGATTTTGCCAAAGCCCGCCCTGAGGGCGTCATAGATCGAGTAGTCAATGATGGTCTCCCCGTGGGGTCCGAAGCTATCGAGCTGTTTTAAGCTCCCGTAGCGCGATGCCATGCCAGCAGCCAGAACAAGTAATGTAGGGCGTATATGCATAAAATCAATGATTCCTTAAGATAGGGTGACTTACAGGGTGGCTGGCTCATTACCCGCCTGTTCACTACTACAATCCCAGTCTGCGTACTCAAATGGCGCGCAGGCTGCCAGAAAGACAGAAGTATAATAGTATATGTTTATAAAAGTAGAAACTGAGGAAGATAAAAGCAACAAAAAATGCAAAATGTTTACGAACACGCAAGCATCAAAACCTGTTTTACCTGTTCTCGAAAGTATTGGAAGGCACGCTCTGTTCGGAAGACACAGGCAGTCAAAAAAGCTAATTTTTTGCCTTCTCCACAAGTTGTGATTCAAGGGTAACCTGGTAAAAGCCCTGCTGTGGCTCATCGGGTTTCTCTTTGTGGCACAGCAGGTCCAGCAGGATCTCAGTCGCTTTCTGGCCCTGCTGATAGGGAAACTGTTCCACTGATGCCAGAGGGGCATGGTCCATGTAATTGATCGTAGGCAGGTTGGCGTAGCTTACGAATTCTATGTCCTCGTTTATCCTGAGTCGCAGGTCCCGGGCATGTTTGGACGCATAGAGCCATATATGGTCGTTGAAGGTAACGATGGCAGTTACCTTTCTTTTGTGCTTTAGCAGTGTATCAAGCGCTTTGGTGGTGCCCTGTTCAGTTAAGTCGCAGCTCACGATCAGGGACGGATCGAACTTAAGTCTGTTCTTCTGCATAGCTTTGACATACCCGTCGCGCCTTTCACTGCTGGCGTAGAGGGTGGTGGGGCCATTGATCATACCGATCGCTCGGTGTCCTTTCCTAAGCAGATAACTGACTGCTTCTATGGTGCCCACTACCATGTCTGAAGCTACATAGTGAATGTCACGGACAGGAGGAATGCGGTCAAAGAACACTACCGGGATATTGTATTGGGTAAGCTTTTCAAAGTGGTCGAAGGTGGAAGTGGTCTTGGCAACCGACACAAGCAGGCCATCTACCCGATGGTTTTTCATCTTCTCTACCAGTTGCCTTTCTTTCTGCTCATCGTCGTGAGACTGAGCCAACAGGACGGTATAATTTCTCTTGTAGGCAGCGTCCTCGATCGCAGTGATGGCCGACGAAAAGAAGGCCTCTGAAAGCTCCGGCAGGATAACACCTATGGTATAGGTTTTGCCTTGCTGAAAGAAGATGGCCGTCTGGTTGCGCTCATAGTTCAGGTCCTCAGCCAATTGCTTTACCCTCTGCCGCGTTTGCATACCAATGGTAGGGTGGTTGTGCAACGCCCTGGATATAGTGGAGGGAGATAGCTTCAGCCTCCTTGCAATTTCTTTTATGGTTACTGGCTTGCCTGACATAGCTCTAAAGTAATTAAGTAGTAAAATGGCCTCTGGCGAAATTGTGACTGCCCAATAGCCTGCTGCACCTCTTCGACTTGGCCCGGCCTGTATGTTTTCGGAAGCCAGAGAAAGGTGTTTTGAGGAACTTTGAATTAAATATAGCAAAATAATTTGCGTGTTCGATCACAAAGTGTAATTTGGCACTGAAAATAAAGGGAAATTACATTAGTACAGCGTGACATAAGAGGCCTCTGGTATTCCAGGGGCTTTTTATTTGCCGGTAAGTCAGAAAACAGGCTTCCTAATTTCGTGAATGTTCAGTTCAAATCAGCATGATCTGTACCCCGGCTGTGCCTGTATTGTAGTGGGCGTACACGGTAGCGGCTCATTGTTTGTCCTTCACGCATCGGAATCCCACATGCTCCAGCCCGCTGTCCTCGGTGCTTTTCATCCGGGCCGCCACCCGGAAGCCAGAGCAATAGCTATCGTTGCAGAGGAAGGAGCCACCCCGGATAACCCTCTTTTTTGCAAAAGGCTCATCCGGATCAAAGCTCTTTGACGGACCTCCCGGGTTGCGTACGCCTGTCGTAGCATGCAAAGTACTATAGTAGTCGCTGTGGTAATTGTCGGAGCACCATTCCCATACGTTACCAGCCATGTCGTAGAGGCCATATGGGTTAGGGGAAAACGATCTGACAGGGGCCGTGTAATAGTAACCATCCTGTTCAGTGTTATTGGTTGGAAAGCTGCCATTCCAGGTATTGGCTTTCGGTTTTCCGGAGTGGATAGGCTCATTGCCCCAGGGATATACATGGCCTTGTTTGCCGCCGCGCGCGGCCCATTCCCACTCAGCTTCGGTTGGAAGCCGTTTGCCGGCCCATTTGGCATAAGCCTGGGCATCATACCAGGAGACATGTACTACCGGGTGGTTTTCTTTGCCTTTGATACTGCTGCCTGGCCCATGTGGCTGGCGCCAGTTAGCCCCCTCGGTCCAGGTCCACCAGCTGGCAAAGTTCCGGAGGTCTACCTGGCCTTGGGGAGCCTGAAATACCAGAGAAGACGCAACCAACAGACTTTCGTCCGGTTTTGGAGTGCCTGGCGGAAGCTGTTTTTTAAGCTCATTCCAATCCGGCTTTTTCTCGGCCGTAGTCACATAGCCAGTGGCTTCCACAAAGCGGGCAAATGCTGCATTGGTCACCTCGGTGGCATCTAGCCAGAAACCGTCCACTGTTACTTTGTGTTTCGGGTATTCATCCGGGCGGGCCTGGTCGTTATCGGCTCCCATCATAAATGTGCCGCCCTCAATCCACACCATTTCTTCTTGCAGCTGTTTTCCAGAAGACTGCACCGAGCTATCCTGCGTCACGGCAGGAGTCGGAGCAAAACGGGAAGGCAGGGAGGCTATACAGCAGGAAGCGAGTCCCTCGTCTTGCTTATTAGCAGTAGCATCCGCTGAAGAGACTGTGGCCGGTTGGCTGTCGCTTTGCTGTGTGCAGCACGACAGCGTGGCAGCAAAGAACAGCGCGGAGAGGGAATGGAGGTATTTCATGCTAGTAAATTACTAAAGCAAACCGGCTGATGCAAGTTTGTTTGTCTACGAACACTTCTCTGTCTATAAGTTATCGCTCCTGCCTTCCCATTTTGATAAGGGTACTGCTATGTGGGTTTTTTTAATACCCGGGGCATTTCTTTATTTGTTACTCTACGCAAGCGTTTGATTTGATTTTTCAAAAAGCTAACCTCAGGGTAACATTCAGGTCATAAGAGTTGCTATTGCAGCCATACTGCCGCTCTTGAGACTCAGTCGCCCCTGCTGATCCTATAACGAATTCAATTGCTTTATATTCTTATTGATGCCCAAAGTATGTTGTCAACCAAGTGTTTAAAGAAAGCTTCGTCTGCCTCCTGTTACGTGACTAGGTCATAAATTGGGAAGGAAAGCAATTGTTCCGGTCAGGGTTTCCGCACTCCACGAAGGGGCTGCTTTTGAGCGGCGTATGGGGGTATCTAATATTGTGTTTGACTTTTCCGCTAAAAACAGTACTAGTCAAACGTTTGTGTTTTTATTTCAGGTTAATTGTTATTGCAGGCTTTAGTATTATACCTACCTTAAAGTAAGCGTTATCGAACACACTATAATACTTTCCTTAGCTCACCTTAAAGTAACTTAATTTAAAGAGGTATGAAAAAAAGCCGCAGAAAGAATGGAAATATTCCGGCGAGAATATTCCATTTGTTTGCACAGGGGTGTACTGCGCACCCCCGCAAGCTACCGCTCCTGGTAGGTTTCTTCTATTTTATCGTTGCCCTTAGTGTCGGGTATGGCCAGACACGGCAACCCATAAAAGGCAAGGTGGTGGATGAGCAGAACCAGCCCCTGATCGGACTTACAGTAGTAGTGAAGAATACGGCTACAGGTACTGCCACTACTGCAGATGGTACTTTCGTCGTGGAGGCCGCTCCAACCGATGTGCTGGTGTTCTCCTATATTGGCTATGAGACGAAGGAGGTGACAGTAGGTAACCAGGCAATTATTAACGTGACCCTGAAGCCGGACGCTAAAAAACTGGAAGAGGTAGTGGTCGTGGGCTACGGTACCCAGAAGCGGGCAGATGTGACCGGTTCAGTGGCCACTGTAGATACCAAGCAACTGACTGACCGGCCTGTTACCTCAGTACAGAATGCCCTGCAGGGTGTGGCTCCCGGCCTTACGGTAATTCAGCGTCCGGGTGACGTAGGTAGTGTGGGAACAATTACTGTGCGCGGACGCACCAACCTGGGCTCTCCCGGCCCAATGATCATCATTGATGGTATCCCCGCTTCCGACACGGAGCTGGCTGCCCTGAACCCGAACGACATCGAGAACATGTCTGTGCTCAAGGACGCCTCCGCTGCTTCCATTTATGGCTCAAGGGCTGCAAATGGGGTAATCGTGGTAACGACCAAGACCGGAAAGAATTCCGAAAAAACCACGGTAGGCTTTAACGCTATTTACGGCTGGCAGTCCCCTACGCGTCTGCCGGAGTATATGGATGCCGTGGGCTATGCCAGGTTTCACAACGAGGCAATGACAAACGCCGGCAAAGCCCCGAACTATACAGAGGAGCAGATTCAAAAGTTCGCCAATGGAAG
Organism: Pontibacter sp. HJ8; assembly: GCF_054824225.1. Classification (NCBI taxonomy): domain Bacteria; kingdom Pseudomonadati; phylum Bacteroidota; class Cytophagia; order Cytophagales; family Hymenobacteraceae; genus Pontibacter; species Pontibacter sp. HJ8. Next base: position 5,720 of record NZ_JSYF01000180.1, on the reverse strand, counting down.
CGACCCGGATATGTACCCGAATACCAACTGGTACGACCTGGTGCTGCGAGAAACAGCTCCTCAGAGCGACATCAACCTGAACATTTCCTCCAGCGGCAAGTCCACTAGTTATTACCTGGGGGCCTCTTACTTCAACCAACAGTCGCTGCTGCCAGGCAAGGACATGGACCGCTACACCGTAAAACTAAATACCGATACGGAAGTATTTCCCAATATTCTGAAAGTAGGAACCAACTTTTCCATTATCCGCCAGGACTATGACACAAAGGGAGGCAGCTTCAGCTGGACTGAGCTTAACCGTTCACTCCCGGTTACAGTTGCCCGTCACTCCGATGGCACCTGGGGTTCGGTAAGCAGTGGGATAGCGAATACCAACACGGCAGGCAGAAACCAACTGCGTATTATCGAGGAAGGCGGTAGCAGCTGGACCCGCAACAATTACTTGCAGGCGGCAGCAAACGCTGCTTTGACTCCAATAAAGGGCCTGACAGTAAATGGCCTCTTCTCCCTGAAGTATTCTAACCTGATGAACTGGTCCTTTAACAGCAGGATGGATCCGATCATCAACTTCACAACCAAGCAACCCATGAGTTCTTCGGCTGTAACGGTGAACCAGATGCAGGAAAACTGGGGCCGCCGGCAGGAAATTCTCACGCAGGGGACAGCCGCCTATGAGCGCACCTTTGGCCAGCATACCGGCAAGGTCATGGTGGGTGCCTCTCAGGAGAGCAATGTCTATCGCACTGCCTTTTTAGGCCGCAAGAACTTCCCGAACGAGGAGATGACGACCATCAGTACCGGTTCTGCCAGTCCGGAAAATATCGTATCCGGCGCTAACCGTACCGGCGAGGTACAATGGGCTATCCGCTCTTTTTTTGGACGCGTTAACTACGACTTCCAGAACAAGTACCTGTTTGAAGGTACCCTTCGTTCCGACTACTCTTCCCGCTTCCACCCGGACCAACGCGAGGCAATATTCCCTGCTTTCTCGGCCGGCTGGAGACTGTCGGAAGAAAACTTCATCAAGAACATCTCCTGGATCGATAACCTGAAGCTGCGCGGCTCCTGGGGTGCGCTAGGTAACCAGGATGTGGTGTCGCCGGGCAACTACTACTCGCTGCTGAACACGGGCTATGCCTACAACTTCGATGGAAATGCTGTGGACGGTGCCTGGCAGAGTACAGGAGCCAACCCACTTGCCACTTGGGAGAAGGTATACATGACCGACTTCGGTGTTGACTTTTCCATCTTCCGTGGCAAGCTCGATGTAGTGGCCGATTATTACATCAAGAAAACGGATGGCATCCTGCTCCAGTTGCCGGTTCTGGCTACCTACGGTCTGACAGCACCTTACCGGAACGCAGCCGAAACACGCAACAAAGGTATAGAGTTGAATCTGGTGCATAACGGGGCGGTTGGTTCAGATTTTACCTATACCATCGGCGCCAACTTCTCCAGGATCCAGAACGAGATTCTGAGCCTGGGTGGCGTGGACGAGCGCATTAGCGGTTACTGGATAGAGCGCGTAGGGGAGGCTGTGGGCTCTTACTACGGCTACCGTGCCGAGGGGCTGTTTATAAATGAGGAGGACGTGCAGAGCCATGCCTTCCAGAGTGCAGCCACGAAACCTGGCGATATCAAGTATGCGGATATCAACAATGACAAGGTGATCGATGCGGCCGACCGCGTGATCCTGGGCAACGATGTGCCGTGGATGACCTATGGCCTTAATTTGGGCGCTGGCTACAAGGGCTTCGACCTGAGCGTGCTCACTTATGGCGTGGCTGATGTGGATACCTACCTGGAGTCGGAGGCCTCTTATCCGTTCTTCAACGGAGCCAATATCAAGCAGGCTTACGAGAACCGATGGACAGCAGAGAACCCGGATCCAAACGCTCACTTCCCACGCACGCTGATCAGCGCCGATGCTTCGCACAACTACAATACCTCTTCCTTCTGGCTCTTCAGCGGCGCTTATTTCCGCGTCCGGGCGATCACGCTGGGGTATAACATTCCGGAAGCCGTGAGCGGCAAACTGGGCATGCAGTCGCTGCGCGTGTATGCCACTTCCAACAACCCATTCACCTTCATGGGAGATGACCGCCTGAGCGACTACGATCCGGAGTTTGGCTCCGGCCGTGGCGGCTACCCGGGCCTGAAAACTTTCTCACTTGGTGTCAACGCCAAATTCTAACATGGATGGCTTCCTACTTATCAACACAAGATATCATGAAAAGAAGTATTAAATATTTCACCTATACCGGAGCGCTTGCCGGGCTCCTGCTAACCACTTCCTGTAAAGAAGATTTTCTGGAGCGGCCGCCCCAGGACCAGATCTCCGACGTGACCTTCTGGAAAACGAAGGAAGATTTGTCAAAGGCGCTGAACGCAGTGTACAGCGAGCTGACCAGAGAAGAAATCATTTACGACGACGGCAGCACGGACAATGCGTACGCGCAGTATCCTTGGGAGAGTACAGCTACGGTGGTGTCGGCTGGTACCATCAACACCAACTCCAACGCCGGCTGGGGCTATACCGGCATCCGTCGTGCCAACCAACTGCTGGAGAATGCCGATAACATCGAGATGGATGCCGAGCTGCGGGATCGCTTCAAGGCAGAGGCCCGCTTCCTGCGCACCTGGTTCTACTGGGACATGGTGGTCAAGTTCGGGGACGTGCCCTTGGTGACCAGTACCCTGAGCGCCGGGGAAGAAAACGTGCCGCGTACCCCTCGTGCGGAGGTGGTGAACTTCCTGCTCACCGAGTTGAACGAGATTGCCGGTGTACTGCCGCTGCGTTACGCAGGAAGTGATTTTTATGAGAAGGGCAGAATTACGAAGGGAGCCGCCCTTGCTCTGAAAGCCAGAATACTGCTTAACGAGGCCAGCCCACGGTTTGGCAAAGGGGACGCTGCCAAATGGAAAGCCGCCGCCGATGCTGCCCAGGAAGTTATGGGGCTGGGCTATACCTTGTTCAAAGTGAATGAAGAGTCCGGTAAAGATCTGGAAGACGATTACGCGCAGTGGGTTACGTTTGCAAATGAAGAAGATGAGAAGAACTTCCGATTGGGCCTGCGCAGCTACGAAAAGCTTTTCCACCAGCAGTATGAGGGCAACAGCGAAGTGATCCTGGACCGCCAGTTTATCATGCAGGTGGATCCGCAGTGGAACAACACCTACCTGCCGCCAAGCGTGCTCGACGGCTGGAGCTCCCTTACCCCGACACAGGACCTGGTGAACGCCTACGGCAACTACCAGACCGGCGGACCTGCCAACGTGCTTAATGCCGAAGTGCGTGGTCAGCTATACCTGAATAATGACCCGGCCTTTGCGAACGAGTACAAGAACCGCGACCCGCGTTTCTATGCTTCCATCCTGTTCAACGGCAACCCGTGGAACGCGTTGGAAGACGGGTATAAATTTACCTGGCAGGTAGGCGGAAGCAACAACTCGCAGACAGGGTATAATTTCAGGAAGCTGGTGGACCCGCAAGCTTATAGAGAGAATATCGACAATCACGCTAACATCATTCTCCTGCGCTACGCGGAGGTGCTGCTGACCTTTGCAGAGGCCACCAATGAGTACAGCGGGCCCACTGCACCCGTTTATGAAGCCCTGAATGCCGTGCGCGAAAGAGCCGGCATGCCGCCTGTGGATGAGACGGTGTATAACTCCAAAGAGAGCCTGCGCGAACTGATCCGGAACGAGCGCCGCATTGAGCTGGCCCTGGAAGGACAGCGCTACATGGACATTCGTCGCTGGGAAATCGCTCCCAATGTAATGGGGACCATCTACGACGTCCGCAACAAACTGGTGCAAGCCAGGACCTGGTATGACAAGCTATACCTGATGCCGGTACCGCAGGGGCAGATTGACCTGAGTAAAGGGGGGCTGTCGCAAAACGAAGGTTACTAAAACCACTTAGAGGGAAATAGAAAGTTAACCCTCAGCAAAGTTTTAAACGGGTGAGAAGAACTGGAAACCGCTACGGGTAGAAGGTTACTCTCACCCGTTTTTATTTTAACTCAGAAGGGAAAACACTTTCAGCGTAGCGATTGAAGACCTTTATCAACTTACACATCATACCTAAACAAGCGCAGAATAACACGTTGATCAACAACAAAGCAAAGTATATACTTAGAATGGCGTGTATGACCCTGCTCCTGATGGGCTGCAAGGCTAACGAAAATACTACCGTTAGTGACATTCAGGCCGCAGAAACAGGCACAGTTTCAGAGAAAACAGCACTCGTGCCGATAGGAGGTAACACCTGGAAGTCTACCAAAGAAAAAGCAGGTGGAAGTATAGGCGAGCGGGGCATCACCGGCTGGTCTGATAAGGAAGTATACTTTACCACCTACGCCCGGGTAGCCAAACCAGGGTCTGTGAAGGTATGGCTGAACCTGCGGGTGCCCGAAGGAAAAACCAAACTACAAGTAGAGGCTTTGGGGAAGGCTCAAACCATAACGGTGCAAGGCAGTACACTGCAAGAGCATTATGTAGGGGAGTGGCAAGTGGCCGATACCGGCTACGTGGCTTTCACCATCAAAGGGATCACTAGAAAGGGAAGCACCTTTGCCGACATCACAAGTATAAAACTGGCCGGGGAGGCGATAGATAAGCAGACAACCTATGTGAAGAACAACGAGGGCAACTTCTTTTACTGGGGCCGCCGCGGGCCATCGGTGCACCTCAACTACCCGCTTCCTGAAAACACCGACGTGGAGTGGTTTTACAACGAGCTAACCGTACCCGAGGGCAACGACGTGATCGGCTCCTACTTCATGGCCAATGGCTTTGCGGAAGGCTACTTCGGGATACAGGTAAATTCTGAATCCGAGCGGCGCATTCTGTTCTCCGTCTGGAGCCCTTTTCAAACCGATGACCCCAACAGCATTCCGGACAACCAGAAAATCCAGCTCCTGAAGAAAGGCGACGGTGTGTACACAGGCGAGTTTGGCAACGAAGGTTCGGGCGGGCAAAGTTACCTGAAGTATAACTGGAAGGCCGGCACCACCTATAAATTTCTCCTGCAGGGCAAACCGAGTGGAAACGAGCATACCACCTATACCGCCTACTTCTTTGCGCCCGAGCAAGATAAATGGCAATTGATTGCCAGCTTCCGGCGTCCCAAAACCAACACCTACCTCAAGCGCACGCACTCTTTCCTGGAAAACTTCCTGCCCGAGTATGGCGATGTGGAGCGCAAGGTGCTCTTCTCCAACCAATGGGCACGCGACGTAAAGGGCAACTGGATAGAACTCACCAAGGCCCAGTTTACGGCAGACAATACCGCCTGTGTCGGGTATAGGATGGACTATGGCGGCGGGCAGTCCGGCAATGACTTTTACCTGCGCAACTGCGGCTTCTTCAGCGACTACACGCCCATGCGCAGCTGGTACGAAAGGCCTGCCACCGGCAAAGCGCCGCAGATTAACCTGGAGAGTTTGTAGTTTGGTTATTGATGCAGTAGTAGATAAACTTGAAATACTCTCCAGGGTATGTCTCAATTTTTGTCATCCTGAAAGGATCTTGGTAAAGAGGGCCCCTACCCCCGCGAGTGGTGCAGGCTTAACCTCCGGGGGTAGGGGCCCTCTTATTTCAACCAAGATTCTTAACTGAATGAAAGAGATTTATAGCGCGCGTCCTCGCTCGTTACCAGCTATCGTTTGGGCCTCTGGCCCAGTCGGATTACAAATCCGACCTCATAGCAAGGCACG
>NZ_JSYF01000179.1:0-1857 GCF_054824225.1 Pontibacter sp. HJ8 | reverse complement strand
GAACAACACGAAGAACCAGATGACCGGGACCTGCTCCTGGGCAAAGGCTGTTGTCGCGGCCGGCTCGCTTCTGCCCTGCGCTGCAGCAAACGCTACAGTTGCTTCCTGCCTGGCAAGTATAGCCTGGTGCGGCCAGGCAGCGGTATCCTGCACCAGGAAATAAAACGGCTCCACTCCCGGCGATTCCACCACATGCCAGCCACTACGACGGGGCCAGAAAGTGCCCTGGTATACCTCTGGCTGGTGTATCGCCTGCTGCAAGGCTATACCTGTCAGCGTGGTATCTGCTATGTCCCGGACAGTGGCCTGGGGTATTCCCGATGCGTTTTGCAAGGTATAATCTGTCAGCGAGAGTTGCACCGGTTGGTGGATATGCGGGACCTGAGGTGCCTTCAGCTGCCAGAACTTTTCCTGTACCTGCTTCCTGGCTACGGAGGAGAGCAGGTGTGTCCAATAGCTGGCGTAGGTATGCCGTTTCCCTTCCAGTTGCCAGCCGAAGGTCTGCGGCACCACGGTCAGGGCCACGGTTCCCCAGCCTGCTTTTTTGCCGGCTGCCAGCAGGTTATTTCCCTGCTCCTCCACCAGGCCGGTTACCGCCTCGCTGCTCACCAGGGTATAGGGCAGGGCTGTTACGGGGCTTTGGGTTCCGCTGGCCTTCCAGGTGGCGCGGGCGTTGCGGGTGTCCTGTTGCGAGAGGCGCTTGCTCGGGAAGTTGGTAAAGAAGGCGGTGTTGCGGTTACCGGGCTGCTCGCTGGCGATCGTCAACACGCCCAGTCCCTCTTCGGTGACGGCGCGTTGCAGGGCTGCCTTCTCAGCACTACTCAGCTCCTGTAAGGCTTGCGGCTCTGTGATCACGACATCAAATTGCTGCAGCAGCCTGGGCGTGATCCGGTTCAGATCGGTTTGGGGCATATTCAGCCACTCGCTCTGGTAGATGCCTTTGCTGACCGTGCTGCGCAAGGCAACCCGGTGCTGGCCTTGCGCCAGGTGGTTCTTCAGGAACTTGAACTCGAACAGCGGGAAAGAAGAGACGAACAGCACACCCAGCTTCTGAGGAGCCTGCACCTGTACCGGTACCTGCCCTACCGTGTCTGTCTGAGTTGCCGTTTTCGATAGAAGGCGATAGACAAAGCGCCCATCCTGCTTCGGGGTATAGCGCAACCGGAAGGTATGGCTCCCATTTTCTTTTATCGTGATGGAATCCTGCACACGACCGGCTGCCTGCAGGTATAGCGTGGCAGGTTCATCGGAGGTGTTGGTAAACCGACCTGCCACTGTCACGGTTTCTCCCAAAGGAAGGCTGCCTGGCCAGGTAACTGCTGCTACGCCAGCGGGCAGTGCTGCCAGGTGCGGGATCAGGGTGATGCCTTCCAGGGCCTGCAGCTCCTGTTTTTGCAAGCCATAGCCTACCACATGCACGGTTTGCACCTGTGGGTGCTGCTCCCGGAAGGTATAGAGATCCTGGATGGGTTCCGCTTTGGGTGCCTCCTCTGCCTGGTAGGTATAGACCAAAGGCTGCGCTTCCATTTGCTGTAGGAGCGTGCTGAGCGTGTCAGGATGGTAGCCTTCGGTGAGCAATACAGCTGTGCCCGGGTCAAGCGCCCGCTGGTAGGTAGGCGGGAAGAGGAGCAGCACGAGGCTTACTCCTGCCAAAACGCTAGCCAACAGCCGCCACACCAGCCTTTGCCGGTTCAGGCGCCGCCAAGCCAGCCACGCAAGCAGCGCTACTGCCAGGATAGCGAGTAGCCAGGGAAGGTATGGAAGGTTATCGGGCACTGTTAAATTGTTAAATGGATAAATTGTTGATTGTTAATTGGTTGATTGTTTGGTGCACGATTCGGACAGGTCGCGACCTGT
>NZ_JSYF01000178.1:0-6897 GCF_054824225.1 Pontibacter sp. HJ8 | reverse complement strand
ATTTATATATCTTTTTTAAATACTTCGTATAAAAACCAATTCCATTCACTCTGTAGTCCTGATCATTTTAATTTCTAACTTCTTCAACATGAAAAGATTCATACAATACATTTTGGTTCTGGTGGTTGCGCTGGGCCAGGTAGCCTGTGAAGGCGACAAAGGACCTGCAGGTCCGGCAGGGCCAGCTGGTCCACAAGGGCCTCCAGGTGCACAAGGGCCTCCCGGAGTGACGCAGCAAGCCAAGGTATTGGACTTCCAATGGACATTTACGGAAGAGGATGACTATACTTTCGCCCTCGGATTTGCAGAAAATGAGATAACGGTAGCCGCATCCGATGTGATTATGATGTACATATTTGCAGGAACTATTGATAATCCGGATGATCCGGATAATCCTACCGTTTTCTGGAGCCCATTGCCACAAACCTTTAATGCAGAAGGCGGTGGAACGGCAACCTATAACTATGCCTATTCCGGCGTGTTTGCATTTTTGTTTATTCAGACCCAACTGAAGCTGGCTGAACACCCGGAATTAACGGATGATCAGGTTTTCAGAATGGTCATTATTCCGGGAGAGTTGTTGAACGGCAGAAAATCCGGCCCGGCAGTAGATCTCCAGGACTATGCAAAAGTGAAGGCATACTTTCATATAGATGAGAGCCAGGTTCGCAAAATCCAGGTAAAATAACAGCGGTGTGTGAGCCGTCCTGACAGATGGCCCACTCACTCCTCCTGGCTTTTTATGGGGACAAATGGTGCTGGTGTATCTGTTCCTATTGCCTCCCAGGGTATAGTGAGCAGGATCAGGCGGCTGTTTGGAAAGGTACCAGGTATGGGAACAAACAATTTACACCTACATTATTCATTGCAAAATAGCACAGCTACGTCCTCATGAATAATCATTTTAAAAGTAGAATGGCCAGGTTTCCGCTGCTGCTACTGCTGGTCATCACGCACCCGATCTGCATTCACCCTGCCCAGGCCACCGGTATCGCCCATGCCCAAAGCCTCCAGGATGCTATTCCTGTCCGGGGTACTGTAAAATTGCGTACCGCAGGCGGTGCTGAAGAGGTCTCGCCCGGGGTCACGATTCTGGAAAGAGGCACATCCAACGGAACCTACACCGATCAGAATGGCAATTTCCAGCTACAGGTACAGCCAAACGCCACGCTGGTGATCTCGATGATCGGCTACACAACACAGGATGTGAGCGTAGGCAGCAGAACAAGCCTAGAGGTGACGCTGGAAGAAAACGTAAGCACCTTGAGCGAAGTGGTGGTAACCGGGTATCAGACCATTGACCGGAAAATGTTTACCGGCTCCGCTGCCCTGCTCAAAGGCGACGAGGCCCGGCGGGAAGGTATAACCGATGTCAGCCGGATGCTGGAAGGGCGAGTGGCGGGAGTGAACGTGCAGAACGTTTCGGGGACCTTCGGTGCCGCCCCCAAAATACGCGTGCGCGGGGCCACTTCCATTACCGGTGACAACAAGCCGCTGTGGGTAGTAGACGGCATTATCCTGGAAGACGTAATCAATGTATCGAACGAGCAGCTTTCCACCGGCGATCCTGCGACCCTGATAGGCTCTTCTGTTGCCGGCCTGAACCCCGAAGACATTGAGAGTTTCCAGATCCTCAAAGATGCCTCTGCCACTGCCCTGTACGGCGCCCGGGCCATGAATGGCGTGGTGGTGATCACGACCAAAAAAGGACGAGTCGGAAAGCCCCTGGTTTCTTATACCGGCAACTTTTCAACCTACCTGAAGCCAACCTATGGTTCGTTTGACATCATGAACTCGGCAGACCAGATGTCGGTATACCTGGAGCTGGAGCGCAAAGGCTGGCTCAATCATTCCGATGCCTCGCGCAGGCAGAATGGCGGGGTCTATACCAAGATGTATGACCTCATCAACTCCTATGACGCCGCAAGCGGCACCTTTGGCTTACAAAACACACCCGAAGCAAGAGGCGCTTTTCTGGAGCGCTACGCCCGGGCCAATACCGACTGGTTTGACGAGCTCTTCCAGAACTCCTTTATGCAGGAGCATTCGGTCAGCATCTCTTCCGGTTCAGAAAAAACACAGCTCTACTTCTCTACCAGCTTTCTGAAGGACGAAGGCTGGACCGTGGCAGATGAAGTACAACGCTTTACCGGAAATGCGCGGGCAAACTTCAACTTTTCCGACAAAATATCCCTCGGCCTCATCACGCAGGGTTCCATTCGCGAGCAGCAGGCGCCTGGCACGATCGGCCGGATCAGCAACCCGGTGACAGGCGAGTTCAACCGGGACTTTGACATCAACCCGTTCAGTTATGCCCTCAACACCAGCCGTACCCTGACCGCCTTTGATGAGAACGGTAACCGGGAGTTTTTCAGGAGAAACTTCGCTCCTTTCAACATCCTGACCGAGCTGGATAACAACACCCTGGAGCTCTCGGTGCTGGACGTGAAACTGCAGGCAGATTTTACGTACAAAATCCTCAGCAACCTGAAATATGATTTCTCCGGGGCTTTGCGCCATGCCAATACCAGCCGGGAACACAAGGTGCGCGAAAACTCCAACATGGCCATGGCCTACCGGGCAGCTGATGATGCTACCGTACAGGCAAACAACCGGTTCCTGTACCGCGACCCGGACAATCCGGAGGCACAGCCGGTGGTCGTGCTCCCCTATGGCGGCTTTTACAATACCAACGACGACAACCTGACCAGCTATTACCTGCGCAACACCCTGGACTGGGACAAGACGATCAACGACATCCATACCCTGCGCCTGTTTGCTTCACAGGAGCTCCGGTATGCTGACCGGCAGAACAAGTTTTTCAACGGCTATGGCTACCAGTACGACAAAGGCGGGGTACCCTACATCGATCCCAACATCATCAAGCAGGGTGTGGAAGGCAACTTCAACTACTATGGCATGAACCTGCGCTATGATCGTTTTCTGGCTTACATGGCCAATGGCGCCTATTCCTACAAGGGCAAGTATAACCTGAACGGCACCGTGCGCTACGACGGCTCCAACTTACTCGGGGAGTCCCGCACAGCGCGCTGGCTGCCCACCTGGAACGTCAGCGGCTCCTGGAACATAGACACCGAGCCCTTTATGCAGCAGCAGGACCTGGTGAACCGGCTCACGCTGCGGGCCACCTATGGCCTCACCGCCAGTATGGGCAATGCCACCAACTCCAGCCTGGTTCTGCAAAGCGGCAGCACCCGCAGACCCTACCTGACAGAGGTAGAATCCATGATCTTTATCCAGAACCTGGAGAACTCGGAACTCACCTGGGAGAAGCAGTATGAGACCAACGTAGGTCTGGACGCCGGGCTGTTCAACGAGCGGGTGCAACTGACGGTAGACGGGTATGTACGGAAGGCCTTCGACCTGATCGGCCTTATCCGAACCTCAGGTATAGGCGGCGAGAGCGTCAAAATTGCCAACTACGCCGACATGAAATCACACGGAGTGGAACTGACACTGGGCAGTAGCCTGATCGACAACCAGAACCTAAACCTGCGGACACAGCTGACATTCGGCTACAACGAAGGTGAGATCACCAACTTGCAAAACAACCCGGACATCTGGTCGCTGGTTACTCCGGAAGGTGGGCCGAAAGAAGGATTTCCTTACCGGGGCCTGTTTTCCATCAGGTTCGAGGGGCTTGACCCGGAAAACGGTACCCCGATTTTTACGAATGAAAGCGGTGAGAGAAGTGGCAACGTATACCTGCAAAGCGACGAGACGCAGTACCTGAAGTACGAAGGCCCCGTGGACCCGATCGTGAACGGTGGCTGGTTCAACTCCCTGCGCTACAAAAACTTTACGCTCTCCGGCCTGGTAACTTATAGCGGAGGCCATAAGATCAGGCTCAACCCGGCCTTCAAAACCAGCTATACCGACCTCGATGCCATGCCCAACGACTTTCTGAGGCGATGGCTGCTGACCGGGGACGAGTCAACCACCGATATTCCTTCTATCCTGGATCGTGTGGAAGCAGCAGAATTGGGAGGTACCTATCCTTATAACAATTATAACTACTCTACTGCCCGCGTGGTAGATGGTGATTTTGTGCGGCTAAAGCAAGTGTCGCTCTCTTATAACTTGCCGGCAACCCGGGTCAGTTCTTTCGGCCTGAATGCCCTTTCGGTAAGTCTGGTAGCGAACAACTTGTGGCTGATTTATGCCGATGACAGACTCAACGGGCAGGATCCGGAATTCTTTGGCTCGGGGGGTGTCGCCCTGCCGGTTCCCCGCCAGTTCACCTTATCGCTGAAAGCAGGTTTTTGATAGCATGAAAAAGATACGACCCTACCTATACCTCGTCCTACTGGTGGCAGCCACCGGTTGCGATGACTACCTGGAGCAGGCCGTGGACCAGCGAACACAGCTGGACACGGTACAGAAAGTAAGTGAGCTGCTCACCACGGCGTACCCGCAGGCAGATTATGCCACTTTCACAGAAACAATGTCGGACCTGGCCCTGGACAAAGGCGCCGGACAGGTGGTAGTGGATGAGATCAACCAGAATTCTTACTTCTACCAGGATGTACAGGGCCGGGACCAGGGCTCCCCCGAATATTACTGGTATGCCTGCTACGCCGCCATTGCCGCTGCCAACCATGCGCTGGAAGCAATAGAGAATGCTCCCAATCCAGCGGAATACAGCGCCCAAAAGGGGGAAGCACTCGTTGCCAGGGCCTACTCCCATTTTATGCTGGTCACGTTGTTTGCCAAGGTATACGATCCGGCTACAGCGGCTTCCGATCCGGGTATACCTTATGTGACCGAACCTGAAAAGGTCGTGTTACAGCAGTATGAGCGCAAAACGGTAGCCTACGTGTATGAGCAGATCGAGCGCGATATCACCGAGGGTTTGCCCCTGATCAACAACAATGCGTACCGTGTGACTAAATACCACTTCAATACGGCTGCAGCACATGCTTTTGCGACCAGGTTCTATCTCTTCAAACGGGACTATGCCAAGGTGATAGAGCATGCGAACCAAGTTTTCCCGGGGGGCAACATAGGTCCTAACCTGAGGCTTTGGGTGAGTGTATACAGCAAACTGACGGCAAATGAAGGCCTGGCTGTCTATACCCAGGCGACCGAACCGGCCAACCTGCTGCTCGTCGAGACGGCCTCGCTGTGGGCGCGCAACTATGGCCGCTACCGCTATGGCCTGGCCACCCCTGTTGTCAACTACCTGTTCAGGAGTCAGAACGTGACCGGAGCCACATGGGTATACCCACTCTACACACAAGGCTCAGACAACTGGCTTGTCCTCAAATTCCGGGAGCATTTTGTCCGCACTGACGTTAATGCAGACATTGGTTTCCCTTACACCATTTTCCCGCTGTTCACGGCAGAAGAAGTGCTCTTCAACCGGGCCGAAGCAAACCTGGAGCTAAACAACCTTGAAGCTGCCCGGGCGGATCTGAACCTCTTTGCCAGCACGCGCATTGAAAACTACGATGCCGCTACCCACGACATTACGGACGCCAAAGTCAGGGCTTTCTATGGTACCCGCGATGTAAAATCAGGCCTGATGGCCACCCTGCTCGATTTCAAAGCAGCCGAATTTGTGCAGGAAGGAATGCGCTGGTTTGATATTCTGCGACATGGCCTTACGGTGCAGCATCCGACAGCTGACGGCCAGGTCTTCGTGTCCGCACCGGGCGACCTGCACCGGGTCTTGCAAATACCGGAGGAAGCAGAGCTGGCAGGCATCGCCCGAAACCCCCGTTAACATGAAAAACATGCACATGAAATACAACCTGCTATTTTTACTCGTCTTTGTTGCAAGCCTCTTTTCGGCCTGCGACAAAGAGGATGACCCGGACGCCCCGCTCCCTGGCCTGGGCGGCGAAACATGGGTCAAAGGCCCATTGGACGACTGGCTCAATCAGAATTATGTAGTGCCTTACAACATCGAAGTAAAGTACCGTTTCGACCGCTACGAAGTGGCGCTGAACAGGGTATTGGTCCCGCCCAGAGAAGACAAAGTCATACCGGTCATGGAGACCATCCGCAAAACCTGGATCGAGCCGTATGAGCAGGAAGCCGGACCCGATTTTATCAAGAAGCTTTCCCCGAAACAGTTCGTGTTGATCGGCAGCGCCGAGTATAACACCAACGGTACCATCACGCTGGGAACTGCAGAAGGAGGCCGTAAAGTGGTGCTTTACGTGGTGAATGATTTTGACCCGAAGCTGGAGTCTGAAGTAAAACAGATGCTGCATACCATCCACCACGAATTTGCCCATATCCTGCAGCAGACGGTGATGTACCCGGAAGAGTTCAAGCGCATCACGACCGACTATACCGCCAGCTGGAACGATTTCTCGCTGGCCGATGCCAGGTCAAGGGGCTACATCACCGAATATGCCAGAAGCAGCCCGGACGAGGATTTTGTAGAGATGGTATCCATTATGCTGACGGAAGGAAAAACAGGCTATGATGCCATCGTAAACAGTGCCCCGGCATCCGCACAGCCTTTGCTAAGACAAAAAGAACAGTACGTGGTTCGCTATTTTAAAGAAGCCTGGAACTTAGACCTGTATAGCCTGCAGGCAAGATCCGAAGCCGCGATCGACGCCTTATAGTGAGGCGCAGGCACCCGTACCCAGATAAGATCAGTATGAGAAAGATAGTACTACTAGGCCTTGTGATAGTATCCATGCTATCGGCCTGCGACAAAGAGGACAATGATCCGGCGCCCGGAGAGAGGCCGGACGAGCGCCTGAATAAAATACTGACGGAGTATAAAACCCAGCTGGTCGGTGCAGAAAATGGCTGGAAGGCTACGCTTTTCCCGGCTGGTGCCGCCGCCTATACCTTTCTGTTCAGGTTTTCTGAAAATGACCGGGTCACGACGGTAAGCGATATCAACCCCGATGC
>NZ_JSYF01000177.1:0-3394 GCF_054824225.1 Pontibacter sp. HJ8 | reverse complement strand
GCCAATGAGGCACTGGCATCTTTTACGGGAAGCGTTGAAAATATCGAAAAGGCGCGTGCTTTCATGGAGCAGAAAAACCAGCTGACAGCGTTGCAGGTGAAGCAACTGGAAGCCGTCCTCTATGCTGCTGCCAACAATCCGCAGACAGTACCAGACCTGGTGCGCGCCCGCATCAAAGCAGACACGGATCAAACTGAAAGACTGTACGGCTTCGACTACAAGCTTTCCGGGAAATCCGTCACGACAAACGACATCGACAACATTCTGAAAACAGAAAAGGATGTTAAGAAACGATTGGCGGCCTGGCAGGCAAGCAAAGAAGTAGGCAAAGAACTGCGGGAAGGCATCCTGAACCTGCGTGACCTGCGCAACAAAACGGTGCAGAACCTCGGCTACGATGATTACTTCAGCTACCAGGCTTCCGACTATGATATGTCGCGCCAAGAAATGATGGACCTCATGCAGCAGATAAACGAGGAGCTGCGTCCGCTGTACCGGGAGCTGCATACCTATGCCCGCTATGAACTGGCGAAACAATACGGCGTGAAGCAGGTGCCGGACCAACTGCCGGCACACTGGCTCCCCAACCGCTGGGGACAGGACTGGAGTGCGATGGTCGAGGTAAAAGGGATCAATCTGGATGCCGCCCTGAAACCCAAAGGAGCTGAATGGCAGGTTAAGCAGGCCGAGCGCTTTTATATGAGCCTAGGCTTTCCGCAACTGCCACAATCCTTTTATGAAAAATCAAGCTTATACCCGGTACCCCCGAATGCAAAGTATAAAAAGAACAACCATGCATCCGCCTGGCACATGGACCTGGAGCATGATGTACGTTGCCTCATGAGCGTGGAGCCGAACGCAGAGTGGTACGAGACAACGCATCACGAATTGGGCCATATCTATTATTATATAACCTATACCAACCCGGATGTACCTGTGCTGCTGCGCAGTGGTGCGAACAGGGCCTACCACGAAGCCATTGGAAGTTTGATGGGCCTGGCCGCCATGCAGAAGCCTTTTCTTGCCAACTTGAAGCTGATCGATCAAAATGCGAAGACGGATGAAGTGCAGACATTACTGAAAGAAGCGCTTAGCTATGTCACTTTCATACCGTTTGCATCGGGCGTCATGAGCGAGTGGGAACATGATTTCTATGCCCAGAACCTCCCGGCTGATCAATTGAACAAGCGCTGGTGGGAGTTGGTGAAGAAATACCAGGGCATAGTACCTCCTGCTGAACGCAATGAGCAGTTTACGGATGCCACCACCAAGACGCACATCAACGATGACCCGGCGCAATACTATGACTATGCCATGTCATATGTCATTCTCTTCCAGCTACACGATCACATTGCCAAAAACATTCTGAAGCAGGATCCGCATGCCACCAACTACTATGGAAGCAAAGAGGTCGGCAATTTCCTGCGGGAGATCATGTATCCGGGCGCTTCTGCTGACTGGCGTCAAGTGTTGAAAGAAAAGACAGGAGAAGACCTGAGTGCCCGTGCCATGGTAGAGTACTTCCAGCCTCTGATGGATTACCTTAAGCAACAGAACAAAGGGAGAAAGTATACCATCTAACGCGCAAGTCAAGCAGATAACGTTATTGTATACCTGAAAACAAAAAAGAGGCGGAGCTGATCATGTCAGCTCCGCCTCTTTTTTGTTTTTTAGAGCCTTCCGAAAGAAGAGCTTTTAGTAATTTACCTCCAGGGAAGGTACATCGACCAGGATAAAGGTCGCGTCAGAGGTAGCCGTAATGTTCACGATCTCTTGATCGTCCATTCTGACCTGATCGTTGCTGTCTACCTCTACGCTGTTTACCACCAGGCTTCCGGTCAGGACATAGAGCAACGTCTTTCTAATCTTAAACGTCCTGAAATCGATCACTTCTCCATCACCCAGATTGCCATAGTAAACGGTTGAATTCGAATTCAGAAAGGCTACATCTTCCAGCACTTTCTGGCCTGTCACCAAGGGAACGAGCTTATTTTTCGCGTCCAGGAAATCGATGTGCATCATTTCATAGGAAGGTGCCAGTTCTCGCGTATTGGGCACAAACCAAAGCTGCAGCAGGTGCAGCTCATCCTCTGATTCGTTACTTTCAGAATGCGTCAAGCCAGTACCAGCCGTCATCCGTTGCACCTGCCCGGGCGTCACAGTTGTCTCGTTGCCAAGATTATCTTTATGTGTGAGTTCACCGGCCAGCACAATGGTGACGATCTCCATGTCAGAATGCGGATGCGTGGGGAATCCGGACTTCGGAGCTACGTAATCATCATTGAAAACGCGCAAGGGCCCAAACTGCATGTTGGACGGATCGTAGTGATCTGCAAAAGAAAAAAGGTAATGAGATTTTAGCCAATCCTCTACAGTTGCCTGGTGACGTTCAGAAGCGGTAATAAGTTCTATCATGTTACTAAAATGTAAAGTGGTGCAATGGAGATATTCCGGCTAAAAATCGTTCTGCTATGACTTTACGCATAAATACTCATCTAGTTAGCAACAGGCCCGTTTCTGATCTTAAAACAAAACATCCTGCCCATTTAGGAGCAGGATGTCTTGTTGTGTCATACCTGAAAATAGAAACTAGCTATACCTAGTCTACCTTTTTTAGCTTTTGCATTTCCTTCTGTAGGTCCAGTACGATAGAGGATAATTTATCCAGCGACAGATCGGCAATCGGGAAGGTAGAACTGATATAGGACTTTGCTTCCCATATTTCCAGTACATCTTCCAGGTGTACTTCGTAAGGCGAGTAGATCGGGTTATCCGAATGTAGCCGCAAAGTAGAAGCTTCCTGTAGCTTATTATAAACGCGTTTGAAAACAACCCCTTCTTTTTCGCTCACTATAATACAGGGTGTACCATCTTTGATCTGGCTCCAATCCTCCACATACCGCCCGACGATAACAGTACCTGAAGAAATGGGCAGCATGGAATCACCGCTTATTTCAAAAGCCCGGTAAGTACCGCCTTGTCCCAGGGTAGGCAATCGGAATCGGGGCAATTCTTCTATGAATTCCGGATCAGCATACCCGTTTAAGTAGCCGGCACTGGCCTTTTGTGGGACCAGTTCAATATTTTCGCGTTCATCCTGATCGACTGTGATAGCCAATACCCGCAACTTACCACCCTGGCTGTTTCCCGCCACAGCAGCAGATCTGAAGGATGAATCCGATACATCCGCGGTGATCAGTTCATCCAGTGTAATGTCAAAGAGTCGGGCTACGTTCACAAGAGTACTCAATTTAGGCTCTGCTCTCCCCTCTTCATAAGCGCCTACTAAAGAACGTTTAATATCCAGCTTTTCAGCCAGTTGCGCTTGTGTATATCCTGCGGTTTTGCGCAGGTGTCTGATATTCGATGTTACCTTTTCCACTGTAGTACCTAA
>NZ_JSYF01000176.1:0-10878 GCF_054824225.1 Pontibacter sp. HJ8 | reverse complement strand
AATGAGAGCTTCAGCACCGGCGAACAGTTAAAGTATAAAGTACATTATGGCCCTATCAATGCAGCGGAGGCCGTCATTGATATTTCGCCAAACCTGCACCGCATCAATGACAGGTTAACCTACAAGGCAACTGTGTATGGCAAGACCACCAACTCCTTTGACCTTTTCATCAAGATCCGGGATACCTGGCAATCGTACATCGACACAGCGGCTATCCTGCCACTGCGCTCTTTCCACAACATAGAAGAAGGCAGCTACCGCAAGCGCGAGACAGTGGATTTTAACCACTATACCAATACGGCGAAGGTGGAGATGAAAAAGCGGAACAGAGACAAAAAGCACAGCTCCCACAAGATACCCTCCGAAGTACAGGATATTGTGAGCGGCTTTTATTACCTCCGCACCCTGAACTATGATAAGTTTAAGGTAGGCGACAAATTTACGGTAAAAGGCTTTTTTGATGCAGAGACCTTTGATATGGTTGTCACATACAAGGGCCGCGAAACGATCAGCACCAAAGCCGGCTCCTTCAGAGCGATCAAGCTGGTGCCTCAGATGCCGAAAAACAAGCTGTTCAAGGGTGAAGATGCCGTGACCGTATACCTGTCCGACGACAAGAACAAGATTCCGGTGATGATATCGGCCGAAATGTTTGTAGGCGCCGTGAAAGTAGACTTGTACGAGCATAAGAATCTCAAACATAAGCCTGCCCTGGTCGCCAAAAACTAATCAACAGAAGCCAGCTCCAGTAGCTGGTTTTTTTATGGCTGGGAGCTCCGAATGTTAACAAAATATTATGCTTTTGTTTCGGAAGGACATAGTCGCATAGGATACAGTATCTTTACAGTGAAAGAACAGGCGTAGTTTACAATTGAAGAGGCTTTTGGAGTGTACTAAAGTTCACGCTTAAAAGTCAGTTTAGCAGTCTAACCAATCTTACTAACGTGCAGCTAACAAACAACTACAAGATACTGGTAGTAGACGATGATCCGGATATCGCGGAGCTCCTCCACTACAACCTCACCCGGGAAGGCTATGAAGTGGCACAGGCCGACAACGGCAAAAAGGCCATCGAGGTGGCCCATACCTTCAAGCCGGACGTGATCCTGATGGACGTCATGATGCCTGTCATGGATGGCATTGCCGCCTGCCGGCAGCTTCGCGAAGACAATGATTTCCGCCAGACCCACATTATTTTCCTTACGGCCCGTGCCGAAGAGTTCTCCGAAGTCGCTGCCTTTGAAGCGGGTGCCGATGATTTCATCACCAAGCCCATAAAACCGCGTGCCCTGCTCAGCCGCCTGGCTGCTTTTGCCCGCCGTGACGCCCACCAGGAAGAACAGGATAAAGTCATAGAGGCCGGAGGCCTGCGTATTGACCGCACCAGTTTCGCTGTTTTCAAAGGCGAACAAAAGATCACACTCCCCAAGAAAGAATTTGAATTACTGGCCTTCCTGGCTGCCACACCCAACAAAGTATTTTCCCGCGAAGAACTGCTCAATAACGTATGGGGCAGCGACGTTTATGTCATTGCCCGCACCGTGGACGTTCATATCCGGAAGGTGCGCGAGAAGATCGGGGAAGACAATATAAGAACCATTAAAGGTGTCGGCTACAAGTTCAACACCGACTAAAACATGAACCTGAATTCCCGTACGCTTGCGCTTTTAGTATCCTTGGCAGTGGCCCTTGTGCTCACTGCCTTTCTTGCTTTAGCCAGCTACTTCTCTTCCAAAGGGCTGATGGTGGCACTGATTCTGGTTTTCATCTGCTGTTTCCTGCTGGTATACCTCTCCTATGAAGCCCTGGTCTTCCGGGAGATCAAGAACGTGTATTCGAGCCTGGAGAAGATCAAAAAGCAGGATTACAAAAAAGCAGAAGGCCGTTCCCTCTTTACAGCGGACCCGTTGCGAAAAATAAAAGATGAAATATTCCTGATCGCCGAGCGCAAACAGCAGGAAATAGACGAACTAAAACACCTGCAGGTGATGCGCCGCGAGTTCCTGGCCGATGTATCGCATGAGCTCAAGACGCCGATCTTTGCCGCGCAGGGCTTCATCCATACTTTGCTGGACGGGGCCATGGACGACCCGGCCGTACGCGATAAGTTTTTGCAAAAGGCCGCCAACAGCCTCGACGGCCTCGACACCCTGGTGCAGGACCTGATCAGCATCTCTCAGTTTGAGAAAGGCGTGGTCCGGATGGAGAAACAGGACTTTGACGCCGTGCAGCTGATGCGCGAAGTGTTTGAGCAGCTCGAACAGAAAGCCACCGCCCGGCAGATACGCCTGCACCTGGAGGTGGAACCGACTGAAAGAGTCATTCTCCATGCCGACCCCAACCGTATCCGCCAGGTTTTTATTAACCTGGTGGACAATGCCATCAAGTACGGCCGCCAGGGTGGTAACATCTGGACCTCCTTTAGCGAGGGGCGCAAACGCTACACGATTACGGTCAAAGACGACGGACCAGGTATAGCCGAAGAGCACATCAACCGAATTTTTGAGCGCTTCTACCGCATCGACAAGAGCCGCTCCCGCGACATGGGCGGTTCGGGCCTGGGGCTGGCCATCTCCAAGCACATCGTAGAAGCGCACCGCTCCTTTATTGCCGTCAGAAGCGAACTGGGCAAAGGAACCACCTTACGCTTCAAATTGCAGAAGGAAAAAGGTGCTTAATTGTTGAATGGAAATTGTTGATTGCTGATTGTCGATTGTTTAAAACTGCTTCACTGCCCTTTCATGCGTTTCTTTTGAACAGGCCCTAAATCAGATGCATACCTCACGCATGTCTGCATAGACCTGGTTTTTCAACAATTTAACCATTAATCCATTCAACAATTAACAACCAACAATTAGCAAGCAATTATACAACCATCAAATTTGCGTATCTTTGCCGGCTGTATGGCAGAATGAGAGCCATACCCTCACAAAGTTAATTACCTGATGAAATACCCGGTTTTTAAAGACCTGATCATACATGAGGACGAAGACTTTCTGGTTGTAAACAAGCCTCCTTTTCTGGCTACACTGGAAGACCGCACTCCTAACTCTACCAACCTGCTCAAG
Source organism: Pontibacter sp. HJ8 (assembly GCF_054824225.1). Taxonomy (NCBI): domain Bacteria; kingdom Pseudomonadati; phylum Bacteroidota; class Cytophagia; order Cytophagales; family Hymenobacteraceae; genus Pontibacter; species Pontibacter sp. HJ8. Next base: position 7,810 of record NZ_JSYF01000176.1, on the reverse strand, counting down.
CTGGCGCGCCAGTATAACCCGGACCTGCAGGCCTGCCACCGCCTGGACAAGGACACGTCCGGCTGCCTGGTATTTGCCAAAAACCCGGAGGCGTACCGCCACATGTCCATGCAGTTTGAGCACCGCGAGGTATACAAGGAATACCATGCCGTTGCCTGGGGCATCCACAAATTCCAGGACCAGTTGGTCAACCGTTCTATCCTGGCAGGTGCCAAGGGCGTGGCCAAGCTCACTCCGAAAGGCAAGCCAGCCGAAACGTATTTTACCACACTCGAAAACTTCGGCCAGCATACCCTCATCGAATGCCTGCCGGTGACCGGTCGCCTACACCAGATACGGGTACATTTGGCTTTCCTGGGCGCTCCTATTGTGGGCGATGAGCTTTATGGGGGCCAGAATGTATTTCTGAGCAGCCTGAAGCGCAAGTTCAATCTAAAGCAGCAGACCGAAGAACAACCCCTGATCAAACGTTTTGCCCTGCATTCGCGTGCCATCGGTTTTAAACGAATGGATGAAGAGCCCATCAAAATAGAAGCCCCCTACCCCAAAGACATGGCCGTGCTGATCAAGCAACTCCGGCAGTACTCCTAAAAATAAAAAAAGGCCTGATGTGATGTCAGGCCTTTTTTTATTCTTTAATCCGGTGTAATAAGATCAAGTACGCTCATTTAACTGATCTGCAACACGATCTTCCCTATATTCTGATTAGCCTCCATGTACCGGTGCGCTTCGGCAACGTCCTGCCAGTCGTACACCGAGTCCACGACGGGTTTTAGAGCACCACTCTCGAAGTGCGGCATGGCAAAAGCACTCATCTCTTTGGTCAACCGGATCTGGTAGTCGCGGGTGCGGGAGCGCAGCGTGGAGCCTATCACCTGCAGGCGCTTTGCCAGGACCCTGCGCAGATCAAATTCCTCCACCTTGCCTCCTCCCATTGTGGCCAGCAGCACCAGCCGGCCGTCCAGGCGCAGGCACTCGATGTTCTGTTTAAAATACGGGCCGGCTATGAAATCCACGATCACATCTACTCCTTCGGAATTGGTGTAGGCGAGCACTTCATCTTCAAAAGGTACGTCCTTGTAGTTGATCGCCTTGTGAGCTCCCAAATCCAGGCAGGCCTTCAGTTTCTGTTCCGAAGCGGTTACCAGTACTTCTGCCTGCAGGGCACGGGCCAGCTGTATGGCAGCTGTACCCACCCCGCTGGCTCCGGCATGCAGCAGCACCCGCTCGCCGGCCTGCAACCGGCCCAACCATACCAGCGCCTGGTAGGCCGTCAGGAAAACCTCCGGTATAGCAGCAGCCTCTTCCATGCTCAGGTTCGCAGGTATAGCCATGGCCATCTCCTCGTGTATCACGGCATACCCGGCGTAGCCGCCGCCGGGCAGCAAGCCAAATACTTTATCGCCTTCCTTAAACCGCGTACAGTTTATCCCTGCTTCTACTACTTCTCCGGCTATTTCGAGGCCCAGCAGCGGGCTCTCTCCTTTGGGAGGCGGGTATTTCCCTTCGCGCTGCAAGGTATCGGCCCGGTTGAGGGCTGTGGCATGCACGCGCACCAGCAGCTCATACGGCTTGGGCAGCGGCTGTTCGTACTCCCCGAGCACCAGTTGTTCCGGTCCGCCTGGCTGTTTTACAAGTATGGCTTTCATAACGGTTGTGAATCTGTAAGTTGATATAAGTTAGACGCCAGCCAGCACAGGATGTTTCTTCATGCATTCACAAGCGGCCTACCGGGCACAAAAACGGCATTTGTAATGGTAACTGAAACATTTTTATACAGAAAACAAGCTACTGCCCTACGCCGGTGCCATACCTGCCTCGGCACTGGCCGCAGCTATACCTGAGAAGAAGCTTCTACGTTTGATTACAGGCTTATACCTGTTGCTTTGGTCTGGAGGGTTAGCGCCTGTATGATGATCGTCAGGCTGTCGATGATGTTTGTGTCCCTTTAGGGGATTCATGCGCACGCTATACCTGGGGCTAAAGTTCGGCGCGGTCTACCTACCTTCCTGTGTTCCAGTATATTTCTACGACATGTATTGCATATCAAATAAATAGCTTATATCTTTGTGTCCATTTTCGAATAACCTTCGGAAATAAAGTCAATTGTTAAATAAATCGCTTACAACCACCAAAAATGGATCATTTAAGTTTTAAGACTCAGTATGTCAACAAGAAGACAGCCAACAAAGGCTGGGTGATTGTGGATGCTGGGCAAGGAAACCTGGGTCGCGTGGCGTCTGAAATCGCCAAGATCCTGAAAGGCAAGAACAAGCCTTCGTACACGCCAAATGCTGACTGCGGCGACAACGTAATCGTCATCAACTCTGATAACGTGCGTTTCTCCGGTCGTAAGTGGGATCAGAAGTACTACCTGTCGCACACTGGGTACCCAGGTGGCCAGCGCAAGACTTCTCCACGTGAGCTAATGGCTAAATCATCAACACTGCTTGTAGAGCGCGCTGTTCGCGGTATGTTACCGAAAAACAGCCTGGGCCGCGAGCTGTTCAGAAATCTTCATGTTTTTACAGGAAGCGAGCATCCATTTGCAGCTCAGCAGCCTAAAGAATTAACCCTCAACATCTAATAATTAATGGAAGTTATCAATACATCTGGTAGAAGAAAAACCTCGGTGGCACGTATCTACATGACGGCCGGGCAAGGGAATATCACTATTAACGGTAAAGATATCAAGGCATACTTCCCTAACGAAGTATTGCAAACTATTGTGAATCAGCCGTTTCAAACCTTAGAATTTATTGGCAAATACGATGTGGTTGCCAACCTCAAAGGTGGTGGTGTAAGCGGCCAGGCTGAAGCACTTAGACTTGCTATCGCAAAAGCACTGGTAGTAGAAAACGCCGAGACAAAGTCTGTTCTGCGTAAAGAAGGTTTCGTGACCAGAGACCCTCGTATGGTGGAGCGTAAGAAGTTCGGTAAGCGCAAAGCGCGTCGTTCATTCCAGTTCAGTAAACGTTAATATTAAAGGTGTATCAACAACATGGCAAGTACTAATTATAAAGAATTGCTTGAGGCAGGTGTTCACTTTGGCCACCTTACCCGCAAGTGGGATCCGAAAATGGCACCGTATATCTTCATGGAGAAGAACGGTATCCACATCATTGACCTGAACAAGACACTGGTTGCGCTTGACGAAGCTACTTCAGCTATCAAGAACATCGCCAAGTCTGGCCGTAAGATCCTTTTCGTAGCTACTAAAAAGCAGGCGCAGGAAATCGTAGCGGAAGAAGCACGTCGTCTTAAAATGCCTTACGTGACCGACCGTTGGTTGGGCGGTATGCTGACGAACTTCGCTACGGTGCGTAAGTCACTTAAGAAAATGTCTACTATCGACAAGATGGTAAAAGACAACACTGCTTACGCAGCGATCGCCAAGCGTGAAAGATTAATGCTTTCCCGTGAGCGTGAGAAACTGGAGCGTGTACTGGGTGGTATCGCGGATCTTTCCAGGCTGCCTGCAGCGCTTTTCATCGTTGACGTGAAGCGTGAGCACATCGCTGTGAAAGAAGCACAAAAGTTGAACTTGCCTGTATTCGCAGTTTGCGATACAAACTCTAACCCAGAGCAGGTTGACTTCCCAATCCCGGCGAACGACGACGCATCTAAATCAATCTCGCTTATCGTGTCTATCATGGGCAAGGCGATTGAAGAAGGTCTGTCTGAGCGCAAAGTGGACAAAGAAGAAACTGAGCGTAAGCGTTCTGAAGAAGAAGGCATCAAGGCGAAGCAAGAAGCTGACGAACAATAATCAAAAGTTTATATTGCATTACAAACGAACTGAACATTGGGCACAGCTGCTTCAATGTTCAGTTTGTTTTAGGGCAGTGGAGAGACACAAGATAGCAGACGCAGGACACAAGGTTTATACCTCGCGTGTCACACTTAGTCCAGGTATCGTGTCGCTTTCTGATAAGCCCAAACAAGTACATTCGTAATTCTTAATTCATAATTCTTAATTATAGAAAGATGGCTATTACAGCACAAGACGTTAACAGACTTCGCCAGGAAACTGGTGCAGGTATGATGGATTGCAAAAAAGCGCTTACTGAAGCTAACGGTGACTTCGAAGCAGCTAAAGATATTCTGCGTAAGCAAGGACAGAAAATTGCCAACAAGCGTGCCGACAATGCTACATCTGAAGGCCTGGTTCTGACACAGGTAAGCGCAGATGGTTCTAATGGCAAAGTAGTTGCCATAGCTTGCGAAACTGAGCCGGTATCGAAAGTAGAAGATTTCAGAACACTGGCACAGGCAGTTTTAAATGCAGCAGTTTCTACAAACGCTTCATCTAAAGAAGAATTACTGGCTACTCCACAGGCTGATGGTCGTTCCCTGCAGGACCACATCACAGACCTGATGGGCAAGATTGGTGAGAAAATCGACGTGATTTCTTACGAGTCTGTATCTGCTGAGAAAGTAGTTGCTTACAACCACTCGAACGGTAAACTGGGTGTACTGGTAGGCCTGAACAACACCAACGGCACAGACGTGACGGAAGTTGGCAAGGACATCGCCATGCAGATCGCTGCTATGAAGCCAATCGCACTGGACAAAGACGGTGTTGACGCAGCTACAATTGAGCGTGAGATTGAAATCGGCAAAGAGCAGGCACGTGCGGAAGGCAAGCCAGAGCAAATGCTGGAGAAAATCGCGCAAGGTAAACTCAATAAGTTCTACAAAGAAAACACATTGCTGAACCAGGAGTTCGTAAAAGACCCATCGCTTACCATCACGCAGCTGCTTGACAAGACAAGCAAAGGCCTGGCTGTAACAGAGTTCAAGCGTGTAGCTATCGGTGGATAATCCATTAAGCTTTATACCAAACAAAAAAGGCTCTGAGAAATCAGAGCCTTTTTTGTTTGGCTATACCTGAAATCCAGGTATAGGAGATGGGTATAGTCTTAAAACAGATTCTGCAAGAAAGCCGGTGTGTGCACCAAATCCGTCATCATCAGGATAGCTACCAAGGCTATACCTAAAACAAACCGGAGCAGGTAACTTCTAAGGGCTGCCTGGCCCAACTGCTGCAGCTGGTACAATCGCAAGGCCAGGCCGACAAGCATACCTAGTAAGCCTGCATATAGAAAAACGGTGCCGGAAATACTTCCAGAGCTCAGCGTCCCAAGTGAGCGGAGCATAGTTGGCCAAATGATGAGCGCCAATCCGCCATAAATCAGGAGTTGGGTTGCCAGGGTATTTTGCAGGATCAGTTTTTTCATGGGCCGATTCGCTTATCTGGTCTGGGCGATGCTTTTATCCACAGCACCTTGCGACTAAACTACAGAATTGCTTCTTTGTGAGCGGCCAGTAAACGCCTTCGCTATACCTATGCGTTGCGCCGAACCGTCGAGACAAAGGCATCGCGCATATCCACGAAACGATTAACGACGGCTTCAATGAACTCCTCGTCCAGCAGGGAAATGGCTCCCTCGTCTCCCATCACTTCGGTTTCCTCTATCTTATAAATCTGCTCCAGATTGGCTTTCTCCAGCTTCAGGATATATTTACCGTTGTAGGAATGCAGCGTTATTTTCACGTGCGGGTTAGGGATATCGGCTACTACTCTCATCAGTTTTATTTTTATGTTGGTTTATACGGTGTCCTCAATGGCGATACCCATTAGCTGCATGAGCTTGCTGGCATTAAAGCTACGGCAAATGCCCCGCTGCAGGGTATAGTCAAACAAAATTTTATTTCCCTCAATGGTGCTGTTAAAGCTATAGTTCTCCACGCTACCAGGCAACTCCTGCTCCATGGCTCCCAGTTCCAGATCGTGGGTCGAGATGAGGCCGGAAGCCGTACGCTGGTGCAGCTGACGGATCAGGGCCATAGCGCCGGCGTGACGGTCGCGGGAATTGGTACCCTTCAGTATCTCGTCTAACAGGTAAAAGACCGGCTCCTGCCGCTCCGTCATGTCGAGGAGTATACGCAGGCGTTTGAGTTCGGCGTAGAAAGAAGAAGTATTCTCCGCCAGGTTGTCGACGGTGCGCATGGCCGTGTATACCTGCACCGGGGCAACGGTCAACTTACGGGCACACACAGGCGCGCCCATAAAGGTCAGCACCATGTTGATGCCCACCGTGCGCAAGAAAGTCGTCTTCCCCGACATATTGGAGCCTGTCACCACGATCGTCTTACCGGCTCCCTGCATCGCGAGATCGTTGGCAATACGGTCTACAGAAAAAATGAGCGGGTGGGCCAACTGCTCCGCGTCAAATGCAAAAGGGATAGCGCTTAGCGAAGGTATAGCATAGTGCGGGTGCGCGTATTGGAAAGCGGCTAAACTGGCCAGCGACTCAAACTCGGCCAGCAGGTCCAGCGCCTCCTCCACCTGGTCCAGGTGCTGCGCTTTCCAGGACTCCAGCCGGTAGATCCACACAAAGTCCCACATCAGGATGGTGTTCAGGAAAAAGCTCATCAGCGTGCTCAGGCGCCACGAAAAATAGTCGATGATGGTGGCCACTTTGCCAATGGCGGCAGAGGTAGGCGTATTCCCTTTGTGCAACCGGCTTCTGATGCCTTCCAGGAGAGGAGCCTGAAAGGGATGCTGCTCCAGATGCTGCAGTTGGTCGGTATAGCTCTGCATAGCCTCATACATGCCGATGCTCTGCTCATAATACGCGTCCCGTACTTTCTGGAACCGCAGTCCCAGCAGGTATTGCACCACCAGCAAGGTCGCAGGCAGGTAGCCCGGGTAACCGTATAACCAGGCTGCGATCGCCGCCAGTGTGAGCATCGGCAGCACAAAGACCAGCACTTTCAGGAGTGGGTACTGCCTGTAAAAGTCTTGCTGCCGCAGCCAGTCAAAAAATTGCTGGCTGTCGCTCTCGGTATGCTTGTAGTGCCTGGGCTTCACGAGCGCCTGCTGCAGCCATACCTGCTCAGCGGGTTGGGCCAGTTCAGCCACCGCCTCCTGCCTTTGCAGCACTTCGTTTGCCGGGGCTGCCTGCCGCAGCCACTGCGCCAGGCGAAGCTTGCCGATACCTGTTACGGAGCGGTTGACCAGTTGAAAAAGGGAATCGCTGCCAAATATATCCAGATCGGAGGTATAGGGATGATGGTCGTCCCGGAAACCGGTCCCGCCATCGAACTGGTGCAGGTGGCCGTGCAGGCGCTCTATCTCCTGGAGGTTGAGCTGGTGCAGCAACTGCAACTGCCTGTACTTGTAGTCCAGGCGGCTGTGCCAGCGCATCACCAGCAAAAACAAAATGTAAAATACCACGATGCTGATAACGCCGGCGCTTATGTTGCCAGCACTAAAAAAATACCAGGCGACGGCTGCTCCCAGCACAAATACGACGACGCGCAGCCACGATACGGTGCGTGATCGGGAAGCTGCCTGTTTTTCCTGTTCTGCGAACGCCGAGGCCCGCTGCTTAAATTCTTCTTCTCTGTTATTCACGAATGCTTAGGTTGTGTGCTTAGCGACCAGGCTAATCAATAGTGGCGATGCACTTGAGTTCGATGGCAATGGGAGTTGGCAGTTTATTGATCTCTACAGTAGTTCGGCAGGGCTGATTTTCCTTGAAATACTCGGCATAGATGCGGTTGTAGGTCGCAAAGTCGTCTTTCATGTTGGTCAGGAAAACGGTTACGTCCACCAGATTTGCCCAACTAGAGCCCGAATCCTCCAGGATATAGCGCACATTCTGAAACACGGAACGGCACTGCGCTTCGATGTCGTAGGAAATAATGTGGCCTGCCCTGTCCAGCTCTACACCCGGTATTTTCTTTGTTCCCCGCTCCCGCGGCCCTACCCCTGACAGAAAAAGCAGGTTCCCTACACGGC
>NZ_JSYF01000175.1:0-2562 GCF_054824225.1 Pontibacter sp. HJ8 | reverse complement strand
CAGGGGTGGTTGGACCCGGTATAGGTATAGCGGGCAAAGGAGAACGTTTGAAAATTAAACTGCCTGAGAGTGAGCTTTATTAAATTATAGGAGCATTTATGAAGTATAATTGTGAGGTTTAAATTTGCACTGCATCAGAATTTATGTACCTTTGTATCGGCAAACCGGCACGGCCAGCTCCCGCCAAACTCCCCCAGGACCGGAAGGTAGCAAGGGTAGGTGGTTGAGCGGCGCGATGTTGGTTTGCTTTTTTTTTGCCCCTACTATTCCGTTCCCTCTTCCGGGCCTACCAGATCCTCCGGTTTCCCGCTTATCAATTCCGCTATACCTGCTATTCTATTCACGGACAGGTGAATAATGGGGTTTGGCCCTTAAAACCTGAATTAGTCCCTCATCTTTTGCCCAATGTCTTTTGTCTTAGTACTTATTGCGTTAGATTTGTAAGCAAATCTACATCCCCAGCATTATGAAATTCTTTATTGATACTGCAAACCTGCAGGAAATTCAAGAGGCACACGACCTTGGCGTGCTAGATGGTGTGACCACAAACCCATCCCTGATGGCCAAAGAAGGCATCTTCGGCCATGATAACGTGATGGCGCACTACAAGCAGATCTGCGAGATCGCAGATGGTGACATCAGTGCAGAGGTAATCGCTACTGACTTCGAAGGTATGGTGCGCGAGGGAGAGCTGCTGGCTGAGTTGCACCCGAACATCGTGGTGAAAGTGCCTATGATCCGGGAAGGCGTAAAGGCTATCCGCCATTTCAGCGAACGTGGCATCAAAACCAACTGCACACTGGTATTCTCAGCTGGACAGGCTATCCTGGCGGCTAAGGCCGGTGCTACGTATGTATCTCCTTTTGTTGGACGTCTGGATGATGTGTCTACGGATGGTCTGCAGCTGATCGAACAGATCGTGCACATCTATGGCAACTACGGCTACCAGACACAGGTACTGGCTGCTTCTGTGCGTCACGTGATGCACCTGGTGCAGTGTGCTGAGCTGGGAGCTGACGTGGTAACATGCCCGCTTTCTGTGATCACCGGCCTGTTGAACCACCCGCTTACTGACATCGGTCTGCAGAAGTTCCTGGCTGATCACGCCAAAGGCAATAAGTAAGAGTTAATTCAGAATGAAGAATTAGGAATTAAGAATTGTTGAGGATAAGTCTTTAAACAATTTGAAACATTCCTAATTCTTCATTCTAAATTCTTAATTCATATCGATGTACATCATCAAAGTAAAGGGTAAGGCCAAGATACCTGATTACATACAGCTGCGTGACGATAATTTTGTGCTGATCGCCTACTTCCGGGCAGATCGTCCGCTCAAGAACCTGGACCGCTATGGTCTGGAGGGCAAAGAAGAAGCACTGGCTGCTCTCATCGAATCCCTTGAATTTGGCAAACTACAGCAATTAGATATTTAAAGTACGTATGAGTTTTTCTTCTTCCACCCCCGTGGTATCGCTGCGCGATGTCGCTATTTACCAGGACGTAAACACCATTCTGAGCAATGTGAATTTTGACATTGAAAAGGGCGAGTTTGTATACTTGGTAGGCCGCACCGGAAGCGGAAAAAGCTCTTTACTCAAAACCCTGTACGGCGACCTGCCCTTGCTGACCGGGGTGGCATCGGTTGCTGATTTCAAGATAAGTAAACTGCCACACAGGCAAGTGCCCTACCTGAGAAGAAAGATCGGCATCATTTTTCAGGATTTTCAGCTCTTATTTGACCGCACCGTGGCCGAAAACCTGGCGTTTGTACTGCGCGCTACCGGCTGGAATGACAAGTCCAAACGCAAGCAGCGTATTTCCGAAGTGCTGATGCGTGTAGGGCTGGACGCTGCCGCCAACAAATTGCCACACCAGTTGTCGGGCGGAGAGCAGCAGCGTATCGTGGTGGCCCGGGCACTCCTCAATGAGCCGGTCATTTTATTTGCCGATGAGCCCACCGGTAACCTGGATCCAATTGTAGCAGACGGCATCATGAAGCTGTTCATGGAAATCAATAACAGCGGTACGGCAGTCCTGATGGCTACGCACAATTATGAGATCATCAACCGCTATCCCCAGCGGGTGTTGAAGTGTGAGGATGGCAAAGTGCTGGATTCCAAGATCGAATCGTTCAGCCTGACAACAGGTTATTAAGCAACGCGTCCTTATATACTTAACGATTACTGATAACCTGAGCTATATCCTTTAGCTTACAGGTATACTGTAGTTTTTATGACTTCAGACACAGAAAATTTACACTTTTCTCAACTACTCTGCAATTTTTAACCCGCTGGTGCGATCATGCAGCTTGTATCCTGCTTTACTGTATAACTACTTCCTTCTGATCTCCAACTTGAAGTTGTTTCATAGTTTCGCCTGGCCGGCGGGGCCTTACTTTTTTTCTTGACAAAAAAAGTAAGCAAAAAAGTCAAGACAACACAAACTCGCTGAACGCTCAAACAGTGTGTTGCCACAAAGTGCACCTGGCAAAAGCTGTAAGTATGCCTTGCTATACCTGCCCACTATACATTGCTATACCTGTTTTTCTTGTCATTTCGACCA
>NZ_JSYF01000174.1:0-8567 GCF_054824225.1 Pontibacter sp. HJ8 | reverse complement strand
ACAGGATATTAAATTCATAAACTCAGAAATCAAAAGAATCCTGAACAAAGAAATAGGAAGCGTTACTTATCCTTTGTTTAGCAGGGATAGGAAGACTGCTATTGTGTCTTATAGCTCAATTGGTAGAAATGCGGTCAGGAAGGACCGGGAGAAAATCTATGTATTACAGAAGGGAGAAAGGGACTGGCAAGTTGTGGAGGTTGTTCACTCCAAATAGCTATGTGAAAAGCTGTGCCTTACAAAAACTTCACTGATATATAAGTGTCCGTATTCCGGCCCTGGTCGTCGGTACAGGAAATCTTATACCTACCGGCCCTCTGTGGCTCGAAGAACACCTTCTCGTTGGAGGCTGTGGCGCGTAAAAATTTATCATTAATATACCAGTATATCTGCTTTACCTCGTTGTGGGCGTTGCAGTGCAGCATCAGTTGCTGGCGCTCTTCCTGCTCGAGTAAGTATTCCATGCCTGCCGCAGGAGAGGTGATAACCGGCGCATGCTCTTTAAAAATGCGGCTACAGGTGGGGTTATGCGCCGGGATCTGCTGGTAAGGTATTTTTTCGGAATCGTAAAAGGTGATGAGTTCCGGCGCGTGGTTCGGGTAGAGCTGTTGTACAAAACCTGAAGCTGGCAGGCAACTGGTGCAATAGCTATACCTGTGATCCTCAGAAACAGCAATACTTTTCAGGTGGCTGCACTTTTGGGTAGAGGAAATGCCAGGTATAAAGGTATCCAGCACCTGGTTTTTGCAGAAGCTGTTAGCAGGGTTGCCGCTTTCGGCGCACACTGCTCTCAAACCGATGCCTTTGGGTTGCTGAAACCACCCGTCGGAAGAGTTATAATCGATGCTGTTGAAGATGTCGAAAAGCAGGGGAGTGGCCGAGTCGGTGCCGTTCAGTTCTGGCACGCCCTCGCCGGAGAAATTGCCGACCCACACACCCACCGTGTACTTTTTGTTGTAGCCGATGCTCCAGGCATCTTTGCGGCCATAAGAGGTCCCAGTTTTCCAGGCAATCTTGGGCAAATTAGGGCTGTTATGAGCATTGTGCGGCAGGTCGGGGCGCGTGAGTTGCGTCAGAATCTGGCTCATCATATAAGCCGATGCAGGCGAAAGCAGCTGCATTTCTTCTTGAGTAGTGTCCTGTTGTAGCCAGCGTATCGGACTATACCTTCCCTGGTTGGCAAAGGCGGAATAAAGCAAGGTCAATTCTTCTAGTTTCACATCACATCCACCTAAAATCAGTGAAAGGCCGAGTTGGTTGCCCATGTGCTTCATCTGAGAAAACTCGGCCTGCTTCAGCTTCTGCACAAAGGTATGCACGCCCAGCTGGTCGAGTACCTTCACGGCTGGCACGTTCAGCGAAGTAGCCAGTGCCTGTTCTATGGTGACGTTGCCGTTGTAGTTGCCAAAGTAGTTTTGCGGACGATACCCGGCATAGTCTACAGGGACATCGGTAATGACGGATTTAGGCGTGAGCAGGCCTTTATCAAAAGCGGTGGCGTAGAGGAATGGCTTCAGGGTGCTGCCCGGCGAGCGAACCGCCCGAATGCCATCTACCTGCCCGTGGTGCGCAACATCATTAAAATCGGCAGAGCCCAGGTAGGCCTCTACAGCCCTGGTTTGGTTGTTGATGACCAGCACCGCCGCATTGTGGATGTTTTGGTAGCGCAGCCGCTGCATGTAGTTGTAGGCGAGCTGCTCCACTTTTTCCTGCACCTGCCGGTTCAGGTTGGTTTTGATGATAGGCTGATTTTTATACCTGCGGTACATGCGGTAGGCAAAGTGCGGCGCTACTTTAGGCGCCTCCTGCCGGCGTGCTTCCAAGGGCTCCAGCAAAGCATCCTCAATTTCTGAGGCCGGAAAGGCCTCTTGCTCCTGGTAGTAGTGTAACCACTTATTCCGGAACGCCACGATCCGCTCGTTCTGCTCACCTATGCGCAGCGAAGAGGGTTTGTTCGGAATAACCGTCAGCGTGACGGCCTGGGCCAGGTTCAGCTGCCTGGGCGACTGCTGAAAGTATAAAACAGAGGCCGCCTTGACTCCTTCTATGTTCCCGCCAAAAGGCACCAGGTTCAGGTATAGCTGCAGGATCTCGTCTTTGCTGTAATACCACTCCAGCTGCAACACCCGGAACATCTCATAAAGCTTGTTGGCGTAGGTGCGTTGTTGCGGATATAGCAACCGGGCCACCTGCATGGTAATGGTAGAGGCGCCGGAGGTTTTCTTATTTTGGAGGATGTTGTTGGCAAAGGCTCTGCTAATGGCAAATGGGTTAATACCCGGGTGGTAGTAAAAGTATTTGTCTTCTTTCAGCAGTAACGCCTGTTTTAGCACCGGGCTTATTTCGTCGGGCTCCAGCTGCATCCGCCACTTATCGTCCCGGCTCAGAAAGGCATTGATCACGCTGCCGTCTGAGGCGGTGATTACGGGGGAGTAGGAGATGTTTACTTTGAGCGGGTAGAGGGAATTAAGCAGGATGAAGGTAAGGCACAGTACAAGCACAAAGTATAAGGTATAGCCTGGCAAGGACTTGCTATACCTTAGCAGCCGCTGGCTTGGTTTATACTTTGGTTTTTGTGTTGGCATATAAGCTTTTTCTCACGTGTTTTTTACCCCTTTGAAGCAGGGCAGATTCAGTCTGGCAAATTCTCCCCTTGAGGGGAGCAAGAGGGGTGTTAGTATTGGAGGTAAAATACCAATCTTTAATTTACATGTATTTTCCCAGCAGGTGTAAACACCCCTGTAGTCCCCTCAAGGGGACAGTTGCCCGCTGCTCAGGATTTTCAACCTTGATTTTTCATGACCTTAAATAATTCAGATTTCTCATTGCATTCGAAATGACAACACTATTTAACAGTAATACTTCCTCCCCCCGAATAACTATGATACTCCGCATTATACATCGCATCTGCACCTATCGGCCCTAGCTGAAACGTACCCTTCGACACTGCTCTTACCTGGTAAAAGAAATATTGTTCCTTTGGTTTTGCGGTGGCGTAGAGGTTGATCCTGTCGTCGCGGATATCAATGTAATCCGGGGTAGAAGGTTTCTGTGCTTCAATCCAGCTGAACTCGCGGGCTGTCATCAGGCGCGGGTTCTCTATCTCGAAGCCGGCTGGCAGCATGTCGGTGATGGCGACGTTAGGTATGCTTCTGCCATCCAGCGACTGCAGTTCTACCCGCACCACCACCAGGTCGTTTTGCCGGAAGGTGTTGTTCGTGATCTCTTTGCCATTCCGGTCGAAGAAAGTTTTGCGCACTTGCAGGTAATTATCTTCACGCTTTACATCGCCGCTTTGGCTGATACCTTCTAGCTCCCAGAAATAGTATAAAGTACCGTTTCCTTTGCTGCGTAGGCTGATCGGGCCGCTGCCGATGTTGCTGGTTAGCGTCAGGTCGTTACCGGTGAACGTGCCGATCTGCTTACCGTTCTGGTATACCTGCGCTGTTTGGTTACCCTGGTTCCTGCTCGAAAGCTTGCCTAACGCCATCAGGGCAAAAGCGCGTTCCTGGGTGTTGAACCAGCGCTTGGAGCGCAGTTCATCCGATAAATGCCTTGCCAGCGTGCCAATCTGCGGGTTATCCGGATCAGCTTCTACCAAGCCGTTCAGCGAGATCGCCATGTCGCGGATCGGCGAGTAGAAACTGCCACCGAGTGCCCGCACCGAGGTCTCGCCGGAGAAGGAGCGGGGCAGGAGCTGGTTGAAGCTTTCGCGGCTGCCGTTCAGGGCGTAGGTACTGGCTAGCAGGTAACGCGCATCAATCGACAGCAATTCCGGCTTGGCTTTGTAGTAGTTCATGGTAGACCAATCGACCTTACCGGCAATGCTGAGCACATACAGCGAGTAAGTGGTTTCCCGGGCAGCGATGTACTTGCTCTGCACCTGTCGGCTGGCATTGTAGTAACGGTACTCTTCTATGGCCTTGCCTTTTACCTTTTGCTGCAGGTAGCGCAGGGCCTTGTCCAGCACCTCCTGCGTGACCGGGAAGCCGGCTTTCCTGGCCTCCAGCAAAAAGTGCGTGGCATAGGTGCTGCTCCACCAGTCGGTGTCGGTAGCGCCGGGCCAGTAGGTAAAGCCACCATCGTACTGCTGCATCAGCTCGATTTTGGTAATGGCCTCCTGCACCAGGTAATTCGGGTTAAAGGTGCGGCTCTTCTGGTCCTGGTTCAGGGAGCGGGCCAGGTCGGTATAGTATAAAAGCGGGAAAGCGGTGGAGGTCGTCTGCTCCAGGCAGCCGTGCGGGTAGCGCAGCAAAAACGTGATGTCATCAGTAAACTGCGCCAGCGGCGAGCGGCTCACCACCAGCCTGGCCGACACCGACGAAGGTATAAAGTCGCTAGCCAGTTTGATGTCGGCTGTGGCGCCGTCTTTAACGCTTCCGGCCTCGGTTACTTTGGTCAGCGGCGCGATGGGGCGAACGGTAATATCAGTATTGCTGGCAAAAGCCTCGTTCAAGGCATTGACCACCACCTTCACCGTTGCCTGACCAATGGCAGGCGTAGCGACCAGCTTGTAAATAACCTGCGCCTCGGCGTTCGGATTGATACCTGCTGATTTTCGGGTTTCGCCCACTACCCGCAAAGGACCCGTCACCGAGATGGTGCTGGTTGCCATGGCTTTATTGGCGGTAGTGTTGCTGAGCGTGACCGGCACCAGGATGGTGTCGCGCGGGCTGACAAAGCGTGGAAGCGCCGTGCTGATCACGACAGGTTCGGAAACCCGCATCATCTTTTCAGAAGAGCCAAAGGCATTGTCCTTGTACGCCACGGCCATGATGCGAACCGCTCCCGAGAACTCCGGTATACGCACCCGCACCGAGGCCTCGCCGTTGCTGTTCGCTTTTAACTGCCCACTCCACAGCGACACCAGCTTCACCCGTTTATTAGTAAGCGGATTGATACGCTTGGCCAGATCATACCCGTCGCCGCCTGTGCTGGACCGGGCACCTAATTCGGGGAACAGGTAAGGGTACAGGTCGTAGCCCTCCACTTCGAGCGCGCGCTTCTGGTAGAAAAAACCGTGGGGGTCGGGTGTCTGGTAATCCTTGATCTGTAGGATGCCTTCGTCGACCACCGCCAATGTCACTTCCGCATTGGGAGCAGTTTTTACCTTTACCTGCTGCACCCTGTAAGAGCGGGACGCCTCCGGTGCCAATATGGCTACATCCAACTGCGTACTCTTCTTGGTTACAGTTAGCGGCTTAAAGCCACGGGCAATGGTCAGCGGCATTTGGTTGTCTTTCACCTGGCGCAGGGCAACGGCGGTGATGTAGGCGGTTGGCAGGTGCTCGTCCTTGATCGGCAGGGTAAGTGAGGCGGCTTTTTTGTCTGTTTTGAGGTAATAGTAACTCAGTACGTTGTTCTGCTCCACCGTTACCAGGATCTTCCCGGCAAATGGAGACTTGAACAAAATTTTGGCCTGGTCGCCTACTTCATACTTTACTTTATCCAGCGAGATGTCTACTTCACCTTCGGTGTTGACGGCAAAGGAAGTGCTTTCGGTATCACCCCAACCGTAGGCATAGAACTCCTGCGCCACATAGTTGTAGGCACCCGGCCGCATGATGCGTATTTCATACTGTCCGGAGGAAACAGGCGTGAAGTTGAACACCGCCCCAAACTCCGGTATGTTCATGTCTTTGCTGATCAGCACCTGCTCCTTGCGCTGCGATTTGTAGTTGTATTCGTCGCTGTAGCGCTCAATCACCGACTCGTAGGTATAGCGCACCAGCTGCACCCTGGCGGTGGAAGAAACAGGACTGCCGTTACGGTCCAGGGCAACCAGCGGAATATTCATCGCGCGGCGGGTGCTCACGTAATCATCAAAATTTTTGATGCCGAAGAAGGCTTCCTGCGTGCTCACGTCAAACTTGTTGAGGCGATTGACAGGCCGCCCTGTTTCATCAAACACCGTTGTATAAAGCGAACCCTCCAGCAAGCCAATATCCCGGAAATTCTCCAGTTCAAATATTTCCTGCCCTTTGCCCTGCGCGTCTGTCTGCCCCTGGCGGGTACAGGTCTGGATGTCGATTGAGCCAGAGGTATGGATATCGAAGGTATAGTCGGGGTAGCGTTTGGCTTCGAAAGCCTGCTTTTTCAGGCTGAGCTGGGCTTCGTAGCTGCGGTTGGCAGCAGGTGGGCCGAACAGGTTTTGGGCTGTCAGGTTGAGGATAAGGTTTTCGCCGGCGTTGTAAGTGCTTTTGTTCAATACAGCCGTCACCTTCAGGCGGTCTGGCATAAACTCTTCAACGCCAATCTTCTTCGCGTTCAACAGCACATCGTTGCCCGAGTATACTTCTAAGGTATAGGTGCCCGTCACGGCGGCCCCGTTCAGTATAAAGCTGGTTTCACTGGCGCCCTGGTTGTTGAGTTTGCCTTTGGTGCTGCGGTACTCTTTGCCGTTTGGCAGCAACAGTTTTACTTTGATGGGTAATCCGGCCACTGTTTTCCAATCCGGAGTGCGCACGACGGTGTTGACATGAATGGTATCACTGGGGCGGTAGAGGTCACGGTCGCCGTAAATGAAGGCATCGTAGTTCAGGTCGTTTAGGCGCTTACCGCCCACCTCGAAACGCGAAGTATTTACTTGTGTCTGGCTGTAGGGCATGTAATTGAAGTCGTCGCCATTGCGGGCGGTGATCATGCCCATCTTAAAGTCCGGGGCGGCTTTGCCCATGTTGCTAAACCGGGCCACGCCCTCTTTATCGGTGGTGGCTTTGTGTACTACCTGGTTGTTGGTGCTGATAAAACGGATCTCTACGCCCTCCAGGGTAGTCGCCTCACGGATAGAGTTGGCAAAAACCACCACTTCGTCTTGGCCCTGTTTGGCGATCAGGCCGATATCCGAAACCGACACGATCTTGGAAGCCTTCAGCCAGTTTTTGTCGGTGCTGGCCACGGTGATCACATACAGGCCTTTGAACTGGCTGTCGAAGTCAAGGTCGTTCAGGTTGAGGTTGAGCAGGTAGGAGCTGCCTTGCTTGCGGAGACTTTCGGTAGTGTATTCGCGCTCGAAAAGCTTGTTGCCGTTGTTCTCGTTCACATCATAGTAGGAACTGGAGTAGTATTCTTCGGATTCCTCGTCGTAGTAGCCATCGTACATTTTGCCCTCACGCAGGTAGTGCAGGATGTTGTTTTCGTATACCTTGCTGATGCTCACCTTGATGCGCGGCACCTGGTTCAGGTTCAGAGCGATGTTGCGAGCGCCCTGGCTGCTCAGGTATATGCTCTTGCCACTGGCAAATCTGATGCCGGGTTCTGTATTAGCAAAGGTGACGCTGTGCCGGTAGGGTTGGCCCATTGGCTTGCCTGCCATACCTGCCAGATCGCCGGAGAGGGTGAGGGTATAGGTGCTGCTCTGGTTGAAGTTGCCTTTCAGTACCAATCCGTTCTGCAGGCGCTCCACAGTAAACTCCCGCCGTGGGCTTATGCTGATCAGTTCGCCTAAACTACTGTTGGTAACGGGCTGTGTGGTTAGAATATAAATCCGCTCCTGGCCTTCTTCAAATGCAGTAATCACTTCCGATACCATCATGCGCTGGCGGCTGGGTAGTAAGACGTCCCGCTCGATGGTATGGTCGGTTTGGCGGGCGCTGCCGGCTACGCTCAGGCCTTTGCCAATATGCAACCGTAGCGGAACCTCCTTCTCCGATTGCCCCTCCACGTTCTTTACCCGGATGGTAACGTTGTCGCGGTTGCCGCTGGTTAGCTCTATTGGCAGTTCTTTCGTGCCGGCATACACTTTTAAATGCTCCCGTAATTCCTGAAACAGCACCGGGTAGTTAAAATCCAGTTGCAGGCTAGCCTCCAGTTGGTTTGGACTATTTTCGTTGGCGACCCAATAGCTTTTTACCTGTTGCAGCCTGAGGTAGGGCGTATGGAACGTGAAGCCTTGCCCGGCGGGCAGTTTATACCTGGTGGTGGCATGCCGAAGGAGGTTTTCGGTTAGCTCGGCTTTGTAGTCGGTGGTGGGGGCAAAGGGCTTGTCCGGTGAGAAAACCAATTCGTTGGGCGCTGTCCATTTATATTTACCGGCCACCTTCGGCGTGATGGTCAGGTAGGGTATCGTGTCCCAGGTGTTGAGCAGCGAGTCTCCCACTAGGTCTTTATCGAACGTGAACACCAGGTTTTGCTCCCGGGCAATCTCCTGTTCGAAGTTTTTGCTTTTCAGCCGTAGTTCATCGCTGTTGCCGCGGCAGCTTACCATACCAAGTATAAACAGGAATAAACTGAACCTGAGCAGGTGGTGAAGCGGGGCGGGGGTGGCTTGTCTTACATTCATAGTAGGAGCAGAAGAAGGGCAGTTGAATGATTGGTTGTTTTCTATAATGTATGCTGGGAGTACTAATATTAGTTTCTACGGCTAAGTATGCTGTTTATAGTGGCCAGACTACTTCCAATTTTCCTGGAGAAGTAGTTTGATTTAAATGATAGCCACTGGCTTTATAGTCAGGTACAGCTGCCCGTTAAATTCCAAGTCTAAGCTTGCCCGCCTTAGGATAGGTATAGCCATACCACAGACTATTAAAAATTTAATCCACAATGACTTCTGTAAGCTGCTAAGCGTG
>NZ_JSYF01000173.1:0-4598 GCF_054824225.1 Pontibacter sp. HJ8 | reverse complement strand
AAGCTTTTATTCAGTTCTCATAAATCCAGTATACATGCCCGAAGCCGAAAGCAGTGTGACGCATAGTGAATACCAGGGAATTTTCCAGGGAGGTGGCGAAATGGGCGCCCTGATGCGCGGTTATGACTGGAATACCCATCCGCTTGGCAACCCTGCACACTGGCCCCAAAGCCTGAAAACGAACATCCGGCTGCTTTTGCATTCCGGATTTCCGATGTTTGTCTGGTGGTCGGATGAATTCTACATGTTCCATAACGATGCCTACCTGCCTGCACTCGGAAAAAAACATCCGAAAGCATTGGGGGCTCGTGCCGCCGATGCCTGGGCTGAAATATGGCACCAGGTGGGTGTGATCGCAGCAGACATTATGAAGGACGGCACCACGTTCTATGCTGAGAATCTGCAGTTGTTCTTGGATCGGAAAGATTTTAAGGAAGAAACGTACTGGACTTTTTCCTATAGCCCGGCTTTTGATGACAAAGGCGAGGTAGCCGGTATATTCTGTGCCTGCTATGAAGTTACGTCGCATGTGATCGGGCAGAGGCGTCTTAAAACGCTGAAGGATATCTCCGAAGCCCTCGCTCTGACAGAGAATCTGGAACAGACCTGCCAGACGGCCTGTGATATCTTCCATACTAATCCGAGAGACATTCCGTTTAACCTCATTTATCTGCTCAACGAAGCAGGTACAGAAGCTAGGCGGATGGGCAAGGCAGGAGATATCGATGCGTATGCAGGGCAGGAAATCCTGGATCTGACAAAATTACGTGCTGTCCCGGATAGCCCGCTGGCCAAAGTCTTGCGAACCAGGCAGACGGAGATCATCCCGCGAAGTGCTATCGCGGACCTGCTGCAGGCCGCCCGTGTTGCTCCTGCAGATCAGGAGCAGGCGGTGATCCTGCCTATTCTGAAGCCGGGACAAAACCAGCTGATCGGGATCTATATTTCCGGCATCAATCCGCAACTGGAGTACGATGCGGATTATCAGAATTTTCACATGCTGTTGACAGGCCACATTGCTACCTCTATCACGAGTGTGCAGGTGCGGGAAGCAGCCTTAAAGCAACGGGAATCGCTGAATGAGATGTTCCAGCAGGCCCCGGTAGGTATAACGATCCTGCGGGGGCCGAACTATAACATTGAGTTGGCCAACCCGGGTGTTTGTGAGATATGGGGACGCAGGCAGGAAGATATACTGGGTATGCCTGTGCTGGACGCGCTGCCTGAGGTGCGGGAACAGGGTATAAAGGAACTGCTCGACCAGGTATACACAACCGGTATACCTTATATTGCCCATGAGCTTCCGATCGTGCTGGATCGCAAGGGGAAGCTGGAAGAGGTATACCTTAATTTTGTCTACCAGCCCGTACGGAATGCACTGGGCACGGTTACGGGAATCATAGCAGTTGCCATCGACATCAGTGAACAGGTGGCAGCGCGGCGCGAGACCGAAGTCATCAACCGCGAACTCCTGGCCATCAATGCAGACCTGGATAACTTCGTATACGCGGCTTCGCACGACCTGAAAGCGCCTATCTCGAATATCGAAGGGCTGATGCTGGCGATGATGGACCACCTGTCGGATGAAACCCGGGCCTCTGAAGTGGTACAACAACTGACCGTGCTCATCTACAGCTCCATTGAGCGGTTTAAAAAAGCTTTGTTGGACCTGACAGAAGTAGCCAAAATCCAGCGGGAAGCCGGGGAAGACGTTACGTATGTAGATCTGGCGGAAGTGGTGACGCAGGTAGCGCTGGATTTTGAACCGGTGATCCGGGAAAGCGGGGCGACGATCGTGACCGAAATGAGCCAGGGAACAAATATTCAGTTTTCGGCAAAGAATATCCGTAGTGTAGTTTATAACCTGATCAGCAATGCCCTCAAGTATAAGTCGCCGGACCGGAAACCACACATTGTGGTGGCTACAGAGATGACTCCCGGGCACCTGATTCTTTCGGTTACGGACAACGGCCTAGGAATAGACATGGCCAATGAGGTGAAAATCTTCTCAATGTTCAAGCGATTGCACGATCATGTAGAGGGCTCAGGCATCGGATTATACATCGTCAAGCGTATTGTAGAAAATGCCGGTGGCAGGATAGAAGTTGAAAGTCAGCTGGGAGTAGGCTCCACGTTTAAAATATATTTCAAACATTAAACCAATACTCAGTTATTCGCTGTGGGTTTGCATTTACAACTATTACTATGAATAAGATCAATTCTATTTTGCTGGTAGATGACGACAAGGCTTCAAACTTCATAAATGAATTACTTATCAGAAAATATAAAATCACAGACGAACTGTATACTGCCCGCAACGGGAGAGAAGCGATTGAACTGATACGGGAGAAATGCCAGGGGCCGGAAGGGGGTGCGGGTAATTTGCCGCAGCTTATCCTGTTGGATATCAATATGCCTGTGCTGGATGGTTTTGGATTTCTGGAGGCTTTTAAAGAGCTGGACTGCCCCTTCAAAGAATCGGTGCTGATCGCTGTACTGACTACTTCGCTGAACCCGAAAGATGAAGAGCGTGTACGGGCAGCCGGAATCAACAACTTCCTCAACAAGCCCTTGACCAAAGAGATACTGGAAAGCCTGCTCGAAGAGAATTTTGACTGGAGTCAGGAACTGGGTTAAAAAAGTAAAGGCTCCTGATGAAGGAGCCTTTACCTATATTGTGAAAAGATCATTAGTAAATTAATTAACTTTTCAACTTTTAGCCATCCTTTTATACGGCGCATGTTCCAGGAGGGTTACTGAATGTTTGAAAATAGTTTAATTTTTTTAGAATCATTCGCTTTTCCCTTACCTTACAGCCGCTGAACACATCCTCTGTTACTGCGTTTAAGTATAGGTACTAAGCCTGTACAGGCAGTAATACAAGTAAGAACAACCGGTTGGCGTGCTTTGTATATAATAATATACTATTATATGAATCTAATGCGTTGACTATTTCGTTGAAAGGTTTCTGTAACGGCACCAACAGGGTTGTGCTATTTTTTACTGCTGCAGCAGCAGCAGAAGAGCGCTTTTGACAGGAACGCATACCTTCAAGCAACACAACCTTACGTACATTTTCACAGTATTGCCCAAAGCTAATTAAACAATAGTGCATGCCTCTAAAAAAGTCAGTTAGTAGCCTACAAGTGCTGCTGCTTTGCATGGTCCTGGTCTTCTCTGGCTGCTACACCAAAAAAAGCGGCGATGTAGAAACAGACCCGGATCCGGAAACACCTCCGCAGGACAAGCCGTCTGCCCCACCCACAGCCAGTGTAGCAACAGAAAACACGCCCGAAACGGTCAATGTAAATGTATACCTGGAGGTATCGAACGGCATGAAGGGCTTTATGCCGGCATCCGTTGCCGGTAAGGAAGCCACCGCTTTCCAGGTGCGGATGAACAAGCTCATCTCGGAGGTACAGGACGGGCGCTACGTCTATGCCAAAGGCTTTTACCTGGCCAAGGAAGATGCCCAGGGTAAACCGGTGCTGGACAGTGTTTCCTATGCTACTATGAAGAGCTACATCGTGAGCGGCATAAAGGACGATGTGCGCGGCACCCCGCTTCCCGACTTGCTGCGGGCGGCCCTGCAGAACTCTCTGGAAGAGGATGCCGTGGCAGTGGTCATTTCTGATTTTATACACGGGCCCAGCGACCAGGGACAGTTTCTTTCGCTTGACTCCGACATCCGGAGCAGCCTGCGCGAAGCCGAACGGCAGGGTCTTGCAGTAGCCGTACTGGCAGATGCATCTGCCTTCCATGGCACCTACCATCCGGCCGTGAAAAAACCCGAAGTGAGAAGAACATTGAAAGGGGAACAAATTCCGTTCTATACCTGGGTGATCGGCAAACAGGAGGAAGTCCAGGTCGTCATCAACCGGGTGTTCCGCGACCTGCCGGCGCAGCAGGCCTACTTTGGCTTCGAGTACAAAGCCATCCCTTATTCGGCCTTGTTAAAGCAGAAAGAATTTAAGCCGGCCGGTATCGTATACTGCAGCAGCCGCAATGCCGACCCCTGCACCGCTGTCAACCTGCAGCCGCAACCGAAAGAGCCGGTAGAATTTACGGTCGGTCTGGATCTCACTGCCCTGCCAGCCACCATGCAACGCCTGGACTACCTGAAACGCAACCTGAAGGTAGTCGGCAATGGCTGCCGCGCATCCATGGTGTCTGTTACGGCGGCCGATGAAGGTATAAAAGCGACGCCGGAGTTGGCCCGGTTTTCGCACTTTGTGCGGGTGCAGGTACCCCAGCTGACAGCCAATACAGGCTCGGTATACCTACAGCTGCCACAGGTATACCCTACCTGGATCAATGCCTGGTCTACAGACAACGACAACAACCCGGTAGCCGATCCGAAAAAAACCTACCAGCTGAATAAAATAATGGATGGTGTTCAAGCATTATACAGAGATAAGAGTGATAATATTTTCAGTGTAACCGTGCAATTCAACAAAGCAGACTAAGAATGATACAGAATTTTTTCTCGGGGCTATACGAGCTCTTTTTAGGCCGGCCTATACCTGCTAACTTCACCAACGACTACCGCGAGGTGGTTTTCCCGAACACAGGGCTGCAGCTTTTCCTCATCACCCTGG
>NZ_JSYF01000172.1:0-8529 GCF_054824225.1 Pontibacter sp. HJ8 | reverse complement strand
GGAGGTATATTTCTGATGAATCTTTTATATGCGCTCCATTATTACAAAATAGGAGCATGCCCGGCCAATTGGGGGAAAGAGTACAAACCGGAAAACAAAGCTCGTAACATCTTAGGTATACCGCCTTCTGAAAAAATAATTTGTGTGATTGCAATTGGATATGTGAGAGCTGAAATGAAATACACGCTCTCCAAGAGACGATCTACAGACGAGATACTTAGAATGGTAAAATAATAATTTCAATCTATACTTCTGAAAAACAGCCGCGGCGCCTGTAACTCAAGTCTACAGGCGCCGCGGCTGTTTTTTTATGAATTTCTAAATAGCATTCTGGCCTTTGGTGCCACCCGACTGGTCTTTTTTGTCGTTGCGTCCCTGGTCTGGGCTTTTATCTTTCTGCTGATCGCTCAGGCTACGATTTCCTTCCTGTCCGCCTTGTTTTTTAGCTTCCGGCTTCTGCGATTTGTTCTGGTCCTTATTATGTCCTTTTGTCATGGCGTTTATCGATTTGGTTTACTCCTAGCATGTACGCGCCGTCACAGGTTGAGTTGATGAATAATTTGTAATGCTCTGGTTGTTAATAGGTTGTGTGGCGGGGGAATTGTGCTTAAAATATGGGCGCGATACAAAAAGCTGGAAGAGAAGCAGATACAATGAGCTAACTTTCGTTGTGTCAATTCTCTTCAAAAACCTTCCGGAAGAATTAAGATTTAGCTGCGTCATCCTCAAAAAAAGCCTTAGTTTTGTAACCCGGTTTTCATTCATAACACTAGTATCATGCACATTGCAATCGTCGGCAACATTGGCGCCGGCAAAACCACTTTGGCCACCAAACTGTCCCAGCACTTCAAGTGGGACCTATACCTGGAAGCAGTTGAGAACAACCCCTACCTGAAGGATTTTTATGAGGATATGGAGCGTTGGGCATTTCACCTGCAGGTGTTCTTTCTGAACAGCCGCTTCGGGCAGGTACAGCTCATACAGTCCAAAGACGGGCATGTGATCCAGGATCGCACGATCTACGAAGACGCGTATATATTTGCCAAGAACCTGCACGACTCCGGGCTGATGAGCACCCGCGATTATGAGAACTACTTTGCCTTGTTCCAGTCGATGATCAGCATGGTAAAAGCGCCTGACCTGATGATCTACCTGAAGGCCGACCTGCCCAAACTGATCGGCCAGATCGAGAAGCGCAACCGCGACTACGAGAACAACATCAGCATCAACTACCTGCGCAACCTCAACGAGCACTACAACACCTGGATGAGCAGCTACGACCAGGGCAAGCTGTTGGTGATCGACGTAAATAATATGGACTTTGTGGCTAACCCAGAAGATCTGGGTTCAATCATAGAAAGAATTCAGAGCGAGCTTTTCGGCTTGTTTTAAGACATATTCAAAAAATTAAAAAGCCGCTGTCGTCTGCATTTGCAGCGGCAGCGGCTTTTTAATTTATAGTTTAAAGTATATATTCCCTGTCTGAAGAGAGCAGTGTTTTAGAAATGAAAGGTATGGATGAGACGGTAACGGTGCAGAAAAAAGGCAAGGTGCAGAACCTGTTACAGGAACTGACCCAGGTACTGGAGCAGGACGAGCGGCTGGTGGCAGACGGAAAGCTGCTCAGGAACAAAGTCGTGGAACTGGCCCTGCAGCCGGACGCTTCGTTGCTGCACCTGTTGCTGTCACACGCAGGTATACGGAAGCACTTTTTTCAGGAAGTAGACGGGCTGCTCGTGTTTGATAAGATCCGGTTCCAGCAGTTTGTCAACAGCAAAGCCTTTCTGCCCGATAGCTATACCGCTTTTAAGAATAAACTGGGGCTGTCTTCCAACGGGGAGTACCTGAAAGCTTCGCAGGAAGTGGTGCTAGCCTGGCCATACAAAGACTGTGTGCTGGAAGGCAACCAGACAAAAGAAAGCCGGGCTCAGAAAGAAGTATTCTGGAATGCTACGTTGGCGCCGGATCAGGTAGACAGGCTGCTGTCACCCAAAGTGCTGACGAACTTCAGCAGGTATACGGCCAATGGAAAGGAAGCAGTCGGAAAGCTGTCGCCTCAGGATAACGTCATCATCCGGGGAAATAACCTGCTGGCGCTGCACAGCCTGCGCCCCGTATACGCCGGCCAGGTGAAGCTCATTTACATCGATCCGCCTTACAACACCGGCAACGACAGCTTCCGCTACAACGATAGCTTCAACCACTCTACCTGGCTCACGTTCATGAAGAACCGGCTCGAAGTAGCCCGGGACCTGCTGCGCCCCGATGGCTTCATCCTGCTCCAGATCGATAACAACGAGGAGAGCTACCTAAAGGTGCTGTGCGATGAGGTGTTCGGGCGTGAAAACTACCGCAACTCCATCATTGTCAAGAAAGGCACTAAGAGTCTGCAACTGCAGTTCAACAAGATCCAGAAGCTGAATGCCGGCTTTGATACCATCCTGCTTTACTCCAGGCGGGAAGAGGTGAAACTGCCGATCCTTTTCAAGGAGCTAAAGGGCGCCACGGCCAGCGTCTGGAACAACCATTGGCGCGGCACCGACCGGCCCACGATGCGGTACGCGCTGCTGGGGGTGGAACCGAAATCCGGTCAGTGGCGCTGGGAACGCAGGCGCTCGGAGGCAGCGGTGGCCAATTTCAGCAAGCTGTGCGACTACATCCGGCAGTTTGAGGGAGAAGGCGTGATCCTGACGGATGAACAAATTGACGCATACTACCCGCTATACCTGAGCGAGCACGGCATCACCGATGCCGGTGACTTTGAGCTCATCCGGCTCAGCAAGAAAGGCAAACCGGAGCACTACATTCCGCCGCGCCTGCAGGTGCTGCTGTCCGAAAACTGGATGGACCTGAGCGTAGCCGGCCGGATCACCAAATTTGAGCACGAAAAGAACGAAGAAATTTTGCGGCGCGCCTTGGAGTGGCTCACGGAAGAAGGCGACCTGGTACTGGACTTTTTCCTGGGAAGCGGTTCTACAGCCGCGGTGGCCCATAAGCTGAAGCGGCAGTACATCGGTATAGAGCAAATGCATTATGGGCAGCTGGACGCTACTCACCGGCTGCAGCAGGTGATCCGGGGCGATGGCAAAGGAATTTCGCCGGAGGTGTGCTGGAAAGGAGGCGGAAGCTTTGTGTACGCCGAAATGGCCAGGCTCAACCAGCACTGGGTAGAGCGGATAACGGCGGCACAGGACGAGGAACTGGACGGGCTGCTGGAGGAGCTGGAGGCAAACCCTTTTCTGCACTATATAGTAGAGCCGGACAGGTTGTCCGCTCAGGCTGATGCGTTTAGCCAGCTGCAGTCGGACGTGAAGCGGCAGGTGCTCTTCTCGCTGCTGGACTACAACCAGTTGTACATCAACCTCTCCGAAATGCAGGATGGCGACTTTAACGTGACCGAAGAAGAAAAGCAGCTGAATCAACAGTTCTACAGACAAAAAACAGCCGTCTATGCCGAACACCAAACTGCAAGGGCACGATGATGAAAGTGGCTTCTCCTTTGCAAAGGAGCTGCTGTAGGGGGACTCCCGCGCCAGCAATTTTAGCAAGCTGCAGCAAAGGTATTTTCTCTTTGAATTTCTGCTATGCGACGAAAATCAACCCAATGTAACATCCTATACCTCTCACCCGAAGAAGTATCGTTACAAATACGTCAGAAGTTCATCCGCCTGTACCGCGTCGCCAAAGATCTGAAAACTACGCTATACCTGGTGAACCAAAGCAAGACTGGTATGTGGAGCGAAGATAAGGTGAAGGTGATCCGGGTGGAGGAATTGTTGCCGAAAGGTATAGTCGAAGAAACAGTATGGAACATCAGCCGAAGACAGATCTCGGGCGGTAGTTTCACAAACTTAATTGAGCGTGTTGTTCATGATGCAACCCCTACATACACTATTAGACGAAGTTGCAGCAGTGCATGGCGCCGGCTTTTACAAAGACCAGGTACCGGCTGCTGTATACCAGAACCTGCGTTCGCGCTTTGGCCAGCGGGACTACCAGGCCGAAGCCTGGGGGCGCTTTGTATGGTATCTGAACGAGTACCCCGGCAAGCCAGTGCAGGCACCTTTGCAGCTGCTGTTTCACATGGCGACCGGCAGCGGCAAAACGCTGGTAATGGCCGGGCTCCTGCTATACCTCTACGAGCAGGGCTACCGCAACTTCCTGTTTTTTGTGAACAGCTCCAACATTATTGAAAAGACCCGGGAGAATTTCCTGAATCCTGCCTCCTCCAAATACCTGTTTGCCGACAGCATAGCAATTCAGGGCAGGCAGGTGCGGATAAGGGAGGTGGATAACTTCCAGGGGACCAGTCCGGACGATATCAACCTGGTGTTTTCTACTATACAGGGGTTGCACAGCAGGCTGCAAACACCCCGTGAGAATAGCCTGACATTCGAGGACTTTGAAGCGCAAAAACTGGTGCTGATCTCGGACGAGGCCCACCACATCAATGCCGAAACCAAAAAAGGCAGTGAGCTGAGTGCGGAGGAGAAGGAAGAAATGATTTCCTGGGAAGGGACTGTCCACAAGTTATTTCAGGCGCACCCCGGCAACCTGCTGCTCGAGTTCACGGCCACGGCTGATTTGGCGCATCCGGAGATCGCCCGCAAGTACAACCAGAAGCTCTTATTCGACTACCCACTCCGGCAGTTCCGCAAGGAGGGTTACTCCAAGGAGGTAAAGGTGCTGCAGTCCGACCTGCCTGCTTTTGAGCGGGCGCTACAGGCGGTGGTGCTGAGCCAGTACCGGCGCAAACTGTTTGAAAAGCACCGAAAAGCCATCAAGCCGGTGCTGCTGTTCAAATCCAAAACCATCAAAGACAGCCATGCCTTCTTCGGGGAATTTGTGCAGGGGATACGTTCGCTGAAGCCGGACAAACTGGAGCGTCTCAAAAGCAATGCCGCCCGGCAGGCAGGTGAGCGGCAGCAGTTCCCTGGAAAGGAGAGCAGCCATACCTTGCACCGGGCTTTTTTGTTCTTTGAGCAGCAAGGTATAAAGATGGAAAACCTGGTAGCGGAGCTGCAGGATGATTTTTCGGAGGAAAAGCTGATCTCTGTGAACAGCAAAGAGGAGAGCGAGCAGAAGCAGCTGGCCATCAACTCGCTGGAAGAGGAGCGCAATGCCTACCGGGCCGTTTTTGCGGTGGATAAACTCAACGAAGGTTGGGATGTGCTCAACCTTTTTGACATCGTACGCCTCTACGATACCCACGATGCCAAAAACGGGAAGCCCGGAAAAACCACGATGTCAGAGGCCCAGTTGATCGGCCGCGGCGCACGCTATTGCCCGTTTAGGTTAAGCGACATCCAACCGCTTGACAAGCGTAAGTTTGATGAAGACATAGCGCACGAGCTCCGGGTGTGTGAAGAACTCTACTACCACAGCGCCTATAATCCGCACTATGTGCAGGAGCTGCATACGGCCATGGAAGAGATCGGTATAAAGGCAAAGGAATCAGACGAAAGAAAGCAGCGTGCAGCTAAACGAACTTCAGCTGACCGGGAAGAACAGGTCTACGAAGAGCAGCAGACAGGGCTGAGCCCAATCCTGAAGCAGCAGGTATACCCGGTGTCGCTCCCCACCGGTTTCCAGGCCACGGCCCATGTATTGGATCCTGTTGTCTCCGGAGCAGACGTGCCGGAAACTGAAACCCGGGTATACCTGTTGACGGATTTAGGGGAACGCATTCTCCGAAAAGCCTTCAGTCGTTTGTCTTTTTACCAGTTTGATAACCTGCAACGTTATTTTCCTGCGCTAACTTCTGTTTCCGAGTTTATCTCTTCAGCAGATTACCTGGCGGATATTCAAGTCGAAGTGACGGGCCTGTCGGAGCAGGTAACGCAGCGCTCACCGGAGGAAAAGCTATACCTGGCCCGGCAGGTGCTGGACGTCCTGAGCCGCGCAATTACGGCCGAAAGGGCAGGACGAAAACTGCCTGAATTTTCTTATCTTCCTTCCTGAAATAAAACTAAACCTATACCTACATGAAATCACGCCACTTTATACTGGCCTCTGCAGTAGCCGCTTTGACGGCAGCCTGCGGTGGCTCTACCACCAATGAAGGTGGTGAGGAAACCGGAACGGTACAAACGGATACTACGGCTGTTGCGACCGATCTGCAGCAAAAACTGGGGATGTATACCACTTTCCGCCTGACGGCCGATCTCAGCTCCCTGAGCCAAAAGGAACGCCAGATGATCCCGTTGCTGATCGAGGCAGGCAAGATCATGGACGAGCTGTTCTGGTACGAGGCTTACGGCAAAGGCGATTCCCTACTAAATGCGCTGACCGACGATGCCGCCAAACAATTTGTGAAGATCAACTATGGCCCCTGGGACAGGCTCAACAACAACGAACCTTTTATAGCAGGCGTGGGGCCGAAACCGGATGCGGCCAACTTCTACCCGCACGACATGACGAAGGAAGAGTTTGAGCAGTCCGATCTGAAAGACAAAGCCAGCCAGTATACCTTCCTGCGCCGTGACGCCGGTGGCAAACTGATGACGGTGCCTTACCACGTTCAGTTCAAGGACCAGGTGAAGCGCGCCTCCGACCTGCTGCGTCAGGCGGCTGCCCTGGCCGATGACCCGGGCCTGAAGAAATACCTCACCCTACGGGCCGATGCTTTCCTGAACGATAACTATCAGCCCAGCGACCTGGCCTGGATGGACATGAAGAACAACCGCATCGACGTTGTGATCGGGCCGATCGAAACATACGAAGACAAAGTGTTTGGCTACAAAGCCGCGCACGAAGCCTATGTACTGATTAAGGACATGGACTGGAGCAAACGCCTGGAGAAGTATGCCGCTTTCCTGCCAGAACTGCAGCGTGGCCTGCCCGTCCCGGCCAATTATAAAAAGGAAACACCCGGTACCGACTCTGATCTGAACGCCTACGATGTGGTCTACTACGCCGGGGACTGCAACGCGGGTAGCAAGACGATCGCCATCAACCTGCCCAACGACGAGGAAGTGCAGCTCAAAAAAGGCACACGCCGCCTGCAGCTGAAGAATGCCATGAAGGCCAAGTTTGACAAAATCATGCTGCCGATCACAGACGAACTGATCGCTGAGGACCAGAAGCAGCATGTGACGTTCGATGCCTTCTTTGCCAACACCATGTTCCACGAGGTGGCGCACGGGCTGGGCATCAAGAACACCATCAACGGCAAGGGCACGGTGCGGGAAGCGCTGAAAGAGCATGCTTCTGCCCTGGAAGAAGGCAAAGCGGATATCCTTGGCCTGTACATGATCACGCAGTTGCACAAAAAAGGGGAAGTGACCGGTAGCCTGGAAGACTATTATACCACGTTTATGGCGGGCATCTTCCGTTCGGTTCGTTTTGGAGCAGCCAGCGCACATGGCCAGGCCAACATGGTACGCTTTAATTTCTTTAAGGAAAATGGCGCTTTTGAACGTGACGAGCAAACGGGTAAGTACCGGGTGAACTACGTGAAGATGGGCGATGCGATGAACAAGCTCTCGGAACTGATCCTGACGCTGCAGGGCAATGGCGATTATGCCGGTGTCGGCAAATTGCTGAACGAACAAGGGCAGATCAGTGCACAGCTGCAGTCTGACCTGGATCGTCTGAGCCGCAAAAATATACCCGTAGATGTGGTGTTTGAGCAGGGCACAGAGGTGTTAGGACTGAAATAAGAATCCGGAGAAGGCCTTCCCTGTCAAAGAAAAACAGGGCATCAGTCTGAAGCAGTTTTGCCAGTGAAAAGCGCTTTCAAGCCAATGAAATCGGGCAGCACTTAATTGAATTAAACGAATAAAAAGAATCCGCCTGCATCATTTTGGTGCAGGCGGATTCTTTTTATAGCGGCTACTGCGCTGTAGTTGCCATTACTTGAAAATTGCATAAAAAAATACAACCAAAGTGTCGGCTTGGTAGTAAGATAGTTTTCTAACCAACTATAAACCAAAATATTAGACATGAAAAATATTGCAAAATCATTTTATGATTTTAACCGAAACAGCCCCCAAGAGCGCCAGGAGCGCAACCAGTTGTACCCCGAACTGGCAAAATTTCACATCGCTCTCCGCGAAGAAATGAGCGAAGAAGAATATCAGCAATTTTATAAATCGGAGAAGGAGGCTGCCAGACCTCGTATGCTGCATAACACGAAAACGCGCCAATGGATACAGTTATAAAAGGCTTTGATAGCAACTAAAAAAGGTAAACCCAACAAACGGTTTACCTTTTTTTATGAGAATTTACTTCACCAGGTTCTTTAACCTGATAAATGATAATAGAATCAGCTGGAGAAAGTGTTATATACCATGGAATCTTTTTAGGAAATGAGTTATAGAACCTTGCGAACTGAGCCGTTGTAAACCTGTTCCAAATAGTTGCAGAATAAACTATTTTCCCAACTTGATAGAGCACCGTATCATCCAGTATTTTTTGTTTTGATGAGAACGCAGGTGCTACAACATAATCCTTATTTCTTAAGTCTGATTTTTCAAAACTGTAAAATTGCATACCTGCCTGCTTGCTATACCATTGCCAGCCCCAGTG